>JAAKFL010000126.1 GCA_011065065.1 Chlamydiota bacterium
TATCCTGCCTATCCTGTTTTTTTTTGGACGTGAAAAACAGGATAGGCAGGATAGTAAGGATTAACAGGATAAAACATCAAGAAATTGTATCAAGAAATTTCTTCATGCGATTTCCCTAGACATATATTTCCTCTTTAATGGAATCAAAGAACCGGTTACTATTGTTTGGATTATTATAGGAGTTTCACATGCAAATAGGCCAAGATTACTCACGTCTTTCATTTAATTATATCATTGATACAGAGAATTTGCCATCTAGAGTTGTGACCAAAATTTTTAACTTTGCACCTGCCATTTTTAGAGAATTGGGGACTCCGTTTCTTTCCCCTAAGTTAAAATCATTCAAGCAGATGACTCATATTAATCTTGAGACAATTGTAGATGCGACTGTTGATATTTATCATCATGGAATGAATTGGGCGTATGAAGAAAAGGTCCAAAGAATTTTACAGGATATAGATGCTGAAAGGCTTCATGATCTGATTGAGAGTTTAGTGAATAAAGAAGTGCGAGAGAATATACCGGGGCTTTACATGAAATTGAGTCCTTTTTTGTCGGTTGAGCAAATTAAAGGTGCGATTCAAATTGGCGAGCAAGTCGTTCGTGAGTTAGATAAACTGATACATATTGAAATTCAGAATCCCAGATGCTCCATTACCGTTCCCCAAAATAAACAATTTTTTAACAATGTGATCTCAAATTTTTTCCCAAACCTCTTCAATATCCTCCGTCTTTCCTTTTTATATTTTGATGAAGGAAACCAACCCAAAATGATTTGGGAGTGCTATTTAATTTTAAGTATCTATTTCCAGGTTTTGACGATTCCCTTTGCTTTGGTTTTTACCCTGAGTCCTCTGATTGGATTCTCTAGTGCCTTAGCAGTAATCGGAGTTGGATCTGTGTTGGGATTTTCGGCTTTGTATGGTTATTTCAATTGGTTGCGTCCTTTTCCCATAAAAATGAATCACTACACTGTAAATTTGACCAGGAAAGAAGATTTGGGTTGCTGTGTTAGCCGCGATCATGTCATTTCTGAGATTATAAAATTTCAAGGTGGATTGAGCCGTGACAAAAAACATGTTCTCGTCGTTGGTGATTCTGGTCAAGGAAAGTCTACGGTTTTGAAAGGTGCTGTTAAGAAACTTAAAGAAATCAAATCAGATATTAACGTTTATGATGCTAGCTTGGCAATAGGGGGTGGCACCAATATGTCAGGAGTCGGTCCTCTACATAGACTTCAAGAAAACATTAAGAATTTAGGTCCTTTGGCAACTCGTTCTGTATTTGTATTAAATGAATTTTCGCGTGTGGTGCTTTCCAAGAGTTCTCATGATATCGATACAGAGGCTAGTAGCTGGAGTACATTTTTAGACACAACAGTTGTGACTTGTTGGGCCACAGCGACCATCAAGCAATATGAAGCCATTTTAAAATATGACGCTAACGAGGCTCTTGATCAAGGGGAAGCTTTGCTACAACGTTTTCATATCGTTGATTTGCGAAAATCGGTTGCGGATGTTAGGTCGATGGTGGATGCTGAAATGAGGTATAAAAAGGGGTATATTCCCTGTGACCCTGACCTTGCCCATAATGCCATTAAGTTATCGGGCGAGTATCGTCCTAAAATTAATCAGCCAAGGAATGCCTGCAATCTCATTGATCTGGCGATTGCGGAGGTGCGTTTTAACTTGGAAAAGCCGTCGGTTAAAACCCAGGAACAAAAGAATATCGAGTCACGACTGGTGATTAAAAGGCGTGAGTTATGTGATATTGATCGTACAGAGCCTGGGAGTGATGATGTCAGGAGTTTGGAAGAGGAAATAGAGGAAATGGAGCGTCTCCTCAAAGATGAAATCACTAGGATGAATGTTGTGAATGGGACAATTCATCATTTGAGACGGGAATATAAGCGTAAATTAGCTATGGAACGTAGGATTTATGATGTGGCTTGCTTGCTTCGTCAGGATGAAGGGAATGTCGATCTTCAGAAGGAATTTCATTTATTACGATATTACGATTTCTCAGTACGTCAGTCTGTGGTGCGTGAATGGGAAGATGATGTTCCGGAGGGATATCCCGTACGTGTTACGGAAGCAGTGTTGGAATCAGAGATTAAGAAGAAGGTGCCAGAGCCGAAAGGGAAATAGGCCGCTCCCGATCACATTTTTTATTCATTTTAAGAACGCAGAGGGCACCGAAACAAATTTAGGATTTTGGTGGCTTTAAAATTTAACCGCGAAGATCGCGAAGACCGCGAAGATGCGCGAAGACTGGAGCAATCATTGTGATTTTCCGATGAACGTGTCTGATTTGAAGTTTCAAAATGGAGCAGGTTTTACATTTATAAATATTTTATATTTTTAAGATGAGTTACAATATATAACCTCTTTACGCAGTAGGTTTTGAAAAATATAATTGAAGTTGGTCTGTTTCTTCGCGCATCTTCGCGGTCTTCGCGATCTTCGCGGTTAAATTTTAAAGCATCAATAAGAAACTTTCCATTGCAAAAATGCCAATTCCTTGTTACTTTTTGTTCTAAGAATACCCCCTCAGGAGCGTTTAGGTGACATTAGATACTTCATTTTTGATCCTTGAAGATGGCACGCAATACCAAGGAATGTCTCCCACTTGGCAAAATTCGACTTTTGATGGTGAAGTGGTGTTTACCACAGGGATGACCGGGTATTTCGAATCCCTTACTGACCCTTCTTTTGCAGGGCAACATCTCGTTTTCACATATCCTTTAATGGGGAATTACGGAGTTCCCGAGTCAAGTCAATGGGAGTCAAGCCGTATTCATACTTCAGGTGTGATTGTCAGTGAGTTATGTCAAAATTGGTCTCATTTTCAGGGGATCCATTCTCTTATGGAGTGGTTAGAGGCTCAGCAAGTTCCGCTGATTACTGGAATCGACACCCGAGATCTGACAAAACGAATTCGCGAGCGGGGAGTGATGTTAGGAGCGATCACAAAATCAAATACTCCTCTTAAAAGCATTCAAGATCCCAATCTTCTCAACTTGGTGGAAAGGGTCTCCATTTCGAATCAACGGATTTTGAATGATTCAGGAAAACGGATTATCGTGGTGGATTGTGGGATCAAAAACAATATTCTTAGGTGTTTAGATAAGTACCCTGTGACTCTCCATCACGTTCCTCACAACTACGATTATTTAGATGATGAGTTTGATGGGATCTTTATCTCCAATGGCCCAGGGAATCCCGAAATGTGCCAGGGGACAATTGCCATTTTAAAAAGGGCAATGGAGAAAAGGAAACCGATTTTTGGAATCTGTTTAGGGTCTCAGCTTCTATCTCTTGCGGCGGGAGCTCAAACCTACAAGCTTCGGTATGGTCACCGGGGGCATAATCAACCTTGCATTCACCTGCCGTCTAAGAAATGTTACATGACAAGCCAAAATCACGGCTACGCAATCAGGGAAGACACACTTCCTGATGACTGGGAGGTTAATTACCGGAATTTAAACGATGGAACTGTGGAGGGAATTCGTCATAAAACGTTGCCCTTCTATGCGGTTCAATTCCACCCTGAAGCTTCTCCAGGTCCAACAGACACAGAATGGATTTTTGAGGATTTTATCAACGCATTATGAAAAATGATAGTCAACAGGTATTGCCTCAGGGAAGTAAGATTTTAATTCTTGGATCGGGAGGATTGAAAATTGGTCAAGCCGGTGAATTTGACTATTCCGGTTCTCAAGCTATTAAGGCGGTTAAGGAGGAGGGGTTTAAGACTGTTCTGGTCAATCCCAATATTGCCACCGTGCAAACTGACGAAGGGCTTGCGGATCAAGTCTATCTCCATCCCCTCCATCACGACATTGTTGTCAAAATCATCGAGCAAGAAAAGCCGCAGGGAATTCTTTTGGGATTTGGAGGTCAGACGGCGCTGAATTTGGGGATTGAGCTTTATGATTCTGGGGCTTTAAAGAAACATGGTATTAAGGTTCTGGGGACTTCAGTCGAGACCATTAAAACTTCTGAAGATCGTAAGCTGTTTAAGGAATGCCTGAATGAAATCGATTTGAAGAGTCCGTTTAGCTACTCTTGTGTGACAGTGGGTGAAGCCTTGGAAGCAGCAAAAGAAATCGGTTATCCTCTCATGATCCGGTCTGGTTTTTCTCTTGGAGGCTTGGGTTCTGGAAAAATTGAAAGTGAAAAAGAGCTGATCGATAGGTGTCGAGAAGCTTTGAGTCATGCTCCACAAGTTTTGATTGAAGAGTATTTGAAAGGGTGGAAAGAGATCGAATATGAGGTGATGCGCGATTCAGCCGACAACGCCATCACGATTTGCAACATGGAAAATTTTGATCCGATGGGGATTCACACCGGAGAAAGCATTGTTGTCGCCCCATCTCAAACTCTGACGAATAAGGAATACCATTTTCTTCGAGCCATCGCCCTAAAAACGATTCGCAAGCTGGGTGTTGTCGGAGAGTGTAATATCCAATATGCTTTGAATCCTGAGAACGGTGATTATCGAGTGATAGAGGTGAATGCTCGGCTATCTCGTTCAAGCGCGTTAGCTTCGAAGGCGACGGGGTATCCTATTGCCTTTATTGCTGCAAAACTTTCCATTGGAAAACGGCTTGATGAGTTGCGGAATCAGGTCACGCAACAGACTTCGGCCTTTTTTGAGCCGGCTTTGGATTATATAGTTGTCAAGATGCCTCGTTGGGACATCCAAAAATTCAAATCCGCCGATCGGCGCATTGGATCGGAAATGAAGAGTGTGGGTGAGGTGATGGGGATTGGAAGATCCTTTCCAGAAGCGCTTCAGAAGGCGATTCGGATGCTCAATATTGGCTTGATGGGCATTAACGATTATTCTCGTCCGATACCGTCTCTGAAATCGGAAATCTGCCAAGCGACAGATCGTCGTCTTTTTGCAATTTACAAAGCATTTTCTAACGGCAAAAGTGTTGATGAGATCCATAAGCTTTCAGATATTGATAAATGGTTTCTTCATCATATCAAGCGAATTTCTGAAATGGAATGCGAGATAAAAGAAAAAGGAATCGATGAGCAGAGGCTAAAAGAGGCAAAAAAGTTAGGTTTTTCCGATTCGGGTATCGCTTCATTGGTGGAGACAACTGAAGCTGAAATCCGCAAACAGCGTTTGGAGTGGGGGATTCGTCCTTGCGTGAAGCAGATTGATACCTTGGCAGGTGAATTTGCAGCGCAAACAAATTACCTCTACACCACCTATCATGGGATTTCGAATGATGTGACCCCTTCTGAAAATCCTCCTGTTATCATTTTGGGATCAGGTCCTTACTGCATTGGTTCATCTGTGGAATTTGACTGGTGTGCAGTCAATGCGTTAAAGGGTTTTCGCCGGCTGGGTGAGTCACCAATTATGATCAATTCAAATCCAGAAACCGTGTCGACCGATTATGATGAATCGGATCGACTGTATTTCGAGGAATTGACTCTTGAACGAGTGAGTGATATTGCTGATTTTGAGAATCCCAAAGGGATTATGGTGTGTGTTGGTGGGCAGATTGCGAATAATCTGGCTTCACCATTAGATCAGGAAGGATATCCCATTATGGGGACTCCTGTCCGCTATATTGATCAAGCGGAGAACCGAAAAAAGTTTTCTTCCATGTTATCTGAACTGGGGATCGATCAGCCGACGTGGGATGAGGTTAAGACCCTCTCGCAAGCTAAGAATTTTGCGAAGAAAGTCAGGTACCCCATTCTTGTGCGTCCATCATATGTGTTATCGGGAGCAGCCATGAATGTGGTGAATAGTGACGATGAGCTGGAGACGTACCTCAGTGAAGCGACCCGGGTTTCCCGTGGAAATCCCGTTGTGATATCTCAGTTTATTGAGAATGGAAAAGAGCTTGAGATTGATGGAGTCGCGAAAGAGGGGAAGATTGTCATTCAGGCGATCACGGAACATGTGGAAAACGCAGGTGTTCATTCCGGTGATGCAACTGTCGTCATTCCGCCGCAACG
>JAAKFL010000127.1 GCA_011065065.1 Chlamydiota bacterium
CGTGAATTTTCCATGATAAATGTAAATAATTGACAAACTAAATCACTAACTCTGTGTGCTCTGTGATCTCTGTGGTGATTTTTTATATCCGACTTGGAAAAAGATGTGTTAAATTGTAAGGGCTTGCCTGCGCTTTTCGAAGAGCCGGCTTAGTATGGGATGACGAAATCGGCAATGAAACGATCCACCGTTTCATTCTCAAACTGAGAACTGAAAGTATGAAAGAAACTGAGGTTCAATCGTGGTCCACATCTACTACCAAAGTGAGCCACAAACGCGGCAATGGGTCCCACGTCACCGCGAGCTATACGATCCCAAGACGCACCCCCGGATCCTTCAATCCAGAAGGTGGGACAGAAAACCTTGTTGAAACTCAGCTGCCACACATGGGTTTCTCGGCTCTCAATATTCAACGGGGTGACCTCAGTACCAAGTATTGGGCTAAAGACTCTTTTCTCGTGTGTGACATACTGCGAATCGACATAATAGTTAAAGTAAAGTGCCCCTTCATCACCAATCGCACGTCTGGCGATATTTCGTCTTCCAAAGCGATAGTTAAGTCCCGCTAACAACGTCCAGGTTTGTGCAGATTCTCCAAACGTACGCAGGTGATACCAACGGTACCCTCCCTGACCAAAGAACTCTGTTTGGGGACCGACATTGATCGAACGGAAGAATTCCACTCTGTCTTCAAGACCGAAATCAATGATGGTTTCTGTGAACTCCCATGTCAGCTTGTGATACCATAATCGCGCTCGTGAGATACCAAAAAGATCCGGTCTCTCATAAAATATACCAGCACCTAGCCCTTCGCGTGAGAAGAACCCTGATAATTCCAAGGTCATGCCATCTTCAGTATTTCTCTCAATGGCCACTTCACCTCGGCCTCTTGTTCCACAGAAATCTTGAATCAATCCGGAAAACACGACTAAACCACCTGTTAATGTCAGCTTATCAGTGCTCACTTTCAGTTTTCCGACATATTCCTGGTTAAACCGATGAGACCAAATGAGATCACTAATCACTTCTGTTTGAGGTGCTCCCGTTAGTTTATACTCTCTAGACCCGGAGATAAAGGAAGCCTTATCACAGAAGATTCTTCTTTGCAGAACCTGAAGTTCTTCATTCCATGGTTCAAGCCTCAATCCCTCTTCAAGCCACAAGATAGCTCTCCACCAACGTCCTATCCTCACTTCGAGATCCGATAGTAACGCGATGACCCTTGTATCCTTCGGATACTCTTCCTTTAGCTTGGCGACAATTCTAAATGCGCAACGCAACCGATTAAGGTTTGCCATTAACAGTGCTTTCGTGAGACCCTTATTAATGATCTCCTGCCGCATCAGCTCGGGATCCAAAGTGGGATCATTTTCTGGATCTGCCGTTGCAATCAAGTAAGAAGCTCGACAAAACTTATCAAAAACCATCAAGATATTAGCGTATTCGATACGAAATGCTGCATTTGTCGGATAACGTTCGATCAATTCTTCAAACATCTGGAATGACTTGCCGACGCATCCAATTTTGTAATAGAGTTCCGCTTCAATCATTTCCGCATAAGGATCAAGGTTTTCCTTTTTATTCAGCAAACACAGGGCAGTACGGAAATATTTTCTGGACCATTCCCAATGACGGTAATACCAATAAATATCACCAAAGAAATACCATGCAAGAAAAGTAGCGTCGGGAGTTTGGAGATACTCTTCTAAATACCTGTATGAAGGATTGAATTCTTTTCGAACATATTTCAAAAAGCCCAGCAGCCGTATCGCATTTGGATAATCGGGTTTTAGAGCGAGCATTTTCAAAGCGGCTTTTTCAGCAGTTGGGTGAATCGCTAAATCATAAGACAACTGCCCCATTTTCTCTAATCTGTCAAGATCGGTCTCCTGCTCGACAAGAACACCCAAAACCTTTTTCATCTTCTGGCGTTCTTTGGCGACTTCGAGAGCTTCCAGGTAAGCGATCCCCACATCACGATCTTCCCATCCTTTTGCCTCTGCCAATTCAATCGCCATCTGAGGGTGTTTCATATAGGTCAAATGAGACATCCAGCCCGCAAGATCTTTTCCTTCAGCATCTTCAGCCTGAGTAGCGATCCAATCAATTTGTTCATCGGAAAGATCTTTACCCCATAGAGTTAAAAGAGTTTGGACATCTCCATTTAGGAAAGGCTTTCCGTCAGCAAGTCCCTCGAATGGGATCACGGCATGATCACGGAAATTACTCTCCATCAAATAATAACCATACTCCCGCAACTTCGGCTCAGTGACATCAGGGTCGATGACAGAATGATTTAAGAAATCGACAAGTTCCATTTCATATAACTCATCTTGATTCGCGGCTAAGACAATCGTATAGAAATAGTTATCGCGAACATCAACCCCTTCCCGCTTTAGGCGACGGATAATCTTAAGAGCTTCAGCTGGTTGCCCATTGAGAGCTAAAGCCCTAGCCATCAACATTTGATTGTAGGATGTGGAAGCTAATCGATTCAGACGTTCAGCCAACTTCATAGCTGTTTCTTTTTGCTTCGTTTTCTCAGAAATGAGGAATAGATCCACATACATTTGAATCGGCAAACTTTCACGCAGAACGAAACGACGCTCAAGCTCTTCAATATTCCCTTGAGCGGCAAGTAAATATAACTGAGATTGTATGAGGGGCAAGCTTGGATAACCTGGCTTTAGCGTGTATTCACTGATAAGTCGGTCTGCATCATCCACTAGCCCAAGATTGATATAGAGTTCTGTGATGTTGCTGAGAAGCTCGATATCCACATCATTAATCGATTCAACTTTGCTTAAAAGTTTTTTCGAAACTTCTCGATAACCAGACGAATACAAGAATTGAGCTAACTGAAGGCGCTGCTGATCCATTAAATCTTCATCCTCAGCTAATGCCTCAACTTCTTCTGAACTTCCCTTTTCTGCTATGGTCACACCCAATTTTAATAATTCGTGCTCATCTAAATACTCTTCACCTAAGTTCTTAGCGAGAAGTTCAGCTAACTTCTGTTGCCGAAAAGCAATCAGGCTATCGACCATAATCACAAGATCGATTTGTGGAACTTTTTTAAAGTCCAATGTCTTTAACATCACTTCAGCAAGCTTTTCATCTTTATAGAAGATCGCCAAATTGAAAAGACGCGTATAAAAAGGTGCCATAAGTGTTTCTTTCTCAAACTCTTTTTTCAGAACATGATAGATTCCTCTTTCATCCTCTTTTTCAATCAATAGAGTCAACATCAATTCCAGATACTGTGGTTCATTTCTTCGATTAGCGGGGATTAAATCTGCAAGAAAACGAGCTTCTGAAGGATTCCCTGAATGAAGAAGTTTATAAGACAACGTCACAATCGTATTGACATCTTGGGGGTGAATCGTGGAGTAATTTGAAGCGAGCAAGAAAGCTTCTAAATCGTGATCGGTTGCAATAAAAATATTAACAGCAAAGATAACTGTCTGATTATCAATCTTTTCAACTGGAAATTTATGAAACAGCTCTTCTAAAGTCTGAACTGCAAGATCCATCTGTCCTCGTGAAGCGTAAAGCTTTGCAAGATTCATATAATCAGCAACATCACCAGCTTCTGCTGCCACGAGCTGTCTCAATGCTCCCAACTGATTTTCAGCCTGATTCAATTCCTCATACGATTCCTTCAGTTCCTTAAGAACTGGGAGAGATGGATTTAAATTGTAAATTTCTTCTAAGTTTCGAAGATAAGCATAAGGGCGACTCGCTTTTTGATAAAGCTTCCCTAGGTATTCTCGTGCTTCATGATCTGTGGGGTTTTCTTTGATATAACCTTCTACTGTGCGAATCGCGTCATCAATATTGGCAAATTCCAGATCAAGTAAGACTTTGGGTACAACAGCGGCACGAGTCTTCTGCTTCTCTCCAAAAAATTTATAAAATTGTTTCGATGATCGATCAAATTGCCTGTCATAGAAAAACATCCAGGCAACATCCTCTCCGGTAGGGAAAAAGATAATACTCAACAAAAGAGCTAACCCTGCAAATAACCCTACAAACGTATAATATGCTTTGCGATTCATCCCACCAGTCTTGCTAAAACAGTTAAATTTTGCTCAATTTCATATAATGAGAATTCTATATTCTCCCACCAAAGCCGAATTATCAATCTAAAGATTATTATGTAAAGAAATTTATTTATTTTTTTTGATTTTTGGAGGAATTGATCCCTTCAGATTATTTGACATTACGGATTTCTATATTGACTGGAATCATTGCTGGATGATGCAAATCCAGTTCTAAATTTCCTTGATTTGATTTTACAAGCGATCGGACCACTCCGTTGACATAGACTTCGTATATCCCTTCTTTGGGGACACGCCATTTCATTTCTCCGTTCCCATACCCTTGCGCTGTGAATGAAACTTTCTGATCTCCCCAAGTCACATCGTAAATATGCCAACAGCTATCTACGAGGTAGAAGGTCGATGTAAGGTGTTCATTATCAAGATTCTGATTTGGTTTTAGCTGAATTGTTACATCCGATATGGCCGCGTCTAGAGCCACGTAAAGACTCCCCCCAACATAGTTTTGTCCAATGACCCCATTTGATTGTGAAAAATCAACTTCCATTTCTGTTGAGTAGTCAAATCGCGCCGTTTGGCTGCCTCCACGATCAGTAATGATCCATTCATTTTCATTCACCTGTTCAATTTTTTGCGAGAAGAAGCCTCTAACAATTTTACAATAACGACTAGCTTCTATCGGTATAATTTTTTGTGTTTTGATGTATTCGATGTTTTGGATAAGGGCTTGTAATCCCGCCACTTTTTCTCCGCTATACATATGATAATACAAATTGATGGGTTTTATCCGTATGGGGAACTCAGTATTCTTCAAAGTTTGAGGCAACTGGTTGAAGGCGTAAAAATCACTACGCCAGAAGTTTGTGTAAGTATTTTCATTACTATTGGAAGAGTAGACCTGTCTTAGAGACTTCACTTGCCGGGTGAGTGGTGCGACCCAGGAATAAGAGTTGTACTTACTATCAAATCGTGTATCTCCACCATTGATTTCCATCACTCCCGCTTCTTCAACTTCTTCCAACGCTGCAAGGAAAGGTTCACAGTCTCCGGACCATTGGTAGAGCTGAACTTGTTTATTTTTAGGGGCTAACTCATTAATTTTCTCATTTGAAGTGTGAACCTCCATATGGAGATCGAAAGGCTTCAGTGCAAAAGCGCGAGGCACATCGTACGCTTCATCAAATGTTTTCACCCTTTTTTCTCCGATCTTCACCTCTTCACTCAACACCCCTTCATCTTCCCATGATCCAAATAAAGTGTTAAAATATACCATAATTCCCTTACCTAACCAGCTTCCTGAAGTATATAAATGAAGGTACGGAACTTCATCGCTTGGCAAATAATCCTTGAAAAATCCCCAGTCAAAAGGATGGGTAAATGTATGATTTCCCACCTCTACGTTGGGAAGTTGAAACAGCTCTTCAGCAACCTGTCGGCTGATTTGTAAGGCGACCCAATCAAGGTCGATATCTGCAGCAATAGGACCGACGGTCACAGGAAGATCGGAGTGTTTTTTGATAACTTTCTCCATAATGACAAAGGATGAAAGATTACTAGGTTTCTGAAATTCCTTGATTTCAGTGCGATTGTTCCATCCATCCCCATCGATATGAGAATAATAGATTCTCCGTCCTGCCAAAGTTGAGGTATCGGGGATGGGAAATCTTTCAATACCAAAAGCCTTATGGAAAAATAGAAAAGGGTTTGTAACAGCTTGCTAAAATCTATACATATCTGATACTATCTATTAATATGAGTAGATTTATCAAGATAGGTGAAGCAGCTAGACTGCTCGGAATAACGGTACAAACCCTTCGCAGATGGGAGCTAGAGGGGTCTTTTC
>JAAKFL010000128.1 GCA_011065065.1 Chlamydiota bacterium
GTTTAATCAATTATTTGAAATTGATCCATTTCTTCGCGCATCTTCGCGGTCTTCGCGATCTTCGCGGTAAAATATAGTAAGATATGTTTAAATGGATCGTAGTTGATTCACCACGTTCACAACAATCTCAATCGCTCGCTCAATCTCTTCCTCAGTGGTAAAACGACTTAAACTAAATCGAATGGAACTTCGAGCACGATCCTTGGTAAGCCCCATGCTCATCAAAATCCTCGAAGGCTCCAATGACCCCGACGAACAAGCCGAACCATGGCTTAAGGCTAACCCTGCCATGTCGCAATTCATCAGTATGGACTCCCCCTCCACCCCCACAAAGGAAAGATTGTTGGTATTGCACACGCGTGGCCCTTCTCCGTTCACCAAAACATCGGAAACACGTGAAATTATCTCCTGCTCCAAATAATCACGAAGCCTCCCCATTCTTTCAGTCGCTTCTGGCAATTCTTGCTCAAGCACCTCAATGGCTTTCGCCATGCCAATAATCCCGATCACATTCTCGGTCCCAGCCCGTTTATTGTACTCCTGAGGACCTCCCGTAATCAAAGGAAGAGGTTTCAAGGGCGACCGCAAAAATAACCCCCCAATACCCTTGGGAGCATGAAATTTATGACCACTTATACAAAATCCAGAGACTCCAGATGGAACAGTAAACAACTCCTTACCCACAAGTGCCACGGCATCGACAAAAAACGGAATCTTGTGTTCCTCTGCTAAAACAGCAATCGCGTCAATGTCCGTTTTGACTCCCGTCTCATTATTCACCGCCATCAACGCAATTAACCCAGTGTTCGGCCTGATGGACTCACGTACCTGATCAACAGTGACAGCTCCGTGTTCACCCGGAGATAAAAAGTCCACGCTCCGTCCCCTTTCCTCCATTTCTTTGGCATTCGCATAGACACAGGCATGCTCGGCAGAAGACGTCAGGATATGCCCTTCTGTCCCTTTAAAAACCATATTAATGGCTTCTGTTCCCGAAGAGGTAAAGAGAAATTCTGTCGGCTTAATTCCAAAAAAAGAGGTTATGGTTCGACGGGCTTTTGTCAGCCGATTTCGTACTTCTTGACCAAAGGAATGAATGCTGGAAGGGTTTCCAAAACCCCGCTTCATTTCCTCAATCAACGCCTCTTGAACACGTGGATCAATTTCCGTTGTGGCATTATTATCTAAATATATCTTACGCATCTTTTATCAATTTAAGAACCACTACAGTGACGTTATCGATCCCGCCATTGACTTTGGCAATGGTCACAAGATCCTGGGCACAATCCTGCACTGTGGGAGACGAAAGCATGACTCTTTCGATCTCTTCAGGCGGGACCATATCGGTCAATCCATCTGAACATAACATATAAATGTCACCATTCTGAATAGTCGCTATTTCCACATCAGGAATCGTCAAAGGATCATTTCCAATGGTTCGTGTTAAAAAATTTTTATAACTAATATTATCTTTATTCTGGGGCTCATCATTGCTCGTGTCGACATAAGGTGCCACCAAAGTATGATCAGTTGTGAGTTGACTGAGCTGACCATCGCGAAGACGGTAAATCCGGCTGTCGCCAACATGAGCATAAACGACACCCTCCTGAACCACACAAAGACAACAGAGTGTCGTCCCCATTCCTCGTAATGAGTCATCAGAACTTCCAATGGAATACACCACGGAATTTACATCGATGATTCCACTATACAGAAATTCTTTCAATTCGTTTAAACTAAAATCTTTACTTGGTTTTTCGCGAAAACCTTGTGAAACGATTCTAGAAAGTGCCTCGACGGCTTCTTTCGCAGCCACTTCACCAGCCCGATGTCCCCCCATTCCATCCGCAATGATAAAAAATTGGTCATCTTTCAGCTGACTCCATACATCTTCATTGTTTGTTCGAACAAGGCCAATATCAGTCAGCCCCCAACTTTCTACCCTAATAGACATAAATACACTTATACATCATTTGAATTTATAAAAAAAGGATTGCTGTACTAACAGAATTGACTGTGATATGTAATGCGATCGGAGCCCACAAATTCTTTTGACGCTCGTAGACATACCCCAAAAAACAGGAAATCACAAAAAGCGCGAGCACAATGTGCCAATTGGCCAACCCCTGACCTGTGGAGAAGTGGAGAAATGAGAAGAAGACAGACGAGATCACCACGGACCAAAAGACACTGGTCACCTTTTTTAACAAATTTTGAAAAAATCCTCGAAAGAGCAACTCTTCAGAAATAGGAATTCCGATGGTCACAGAAGCAATAGTCATAAAAAAAAGCGTTTTATCAGAGAATACATCCTTCAAATGCTTCACAATGCTTTGGTCGGTTTCGGGTGGAGACTCCCCATAATAGATAACCATGACAATGGCCACCAGCTGTCCAATGATCAAAACCCAGGGGTAAGTGATCAACCAAGTCAAGACCCCAATGATACCACTCTTTACCTTCCCCCTGAACCCGTGGCTCCCCGAATTCCACACGGTCTTTCGGATTCCCGGACCCAAAACGAGACTGTAGACCAACAAGAACAGTGTGGTCGAGAGCATCATAGCCAGACTTAACCAACCGATCTCTTTATTTTCAACATGCCCATAAAAATTTAGTGATTCCTCTCCATTCAAAATAAACCAACCGATGTAGAAGAAAAACGGGACCAATACCATTTGCACAAAGAAATATAACCCAAAGATTCCGAATGTTGACACAACAGTGACCTCGTTCTCCTCCTGTCTATAGGGAATGCGGAAAAAACCCAGCTGCCAAGCGATAAGTGTCGCGACAGCGACGAAGCCTAACGCACTCACGGCTTTCTCTAAATGTTCGGCAATTGTCTGAATCATTGATTAAAAACTCCTGACAACTATAATGATGATATACCTAATCAGCCCGACAAAGTAAAGAATATGACTGGTATCGCCGGTGTTATATACCCTAATGTCTTTCACAGCCAATCCTTTATGGATACAATATTGGAAACACTGGCTCATAAAGTTTCTTCTGTTCCCGACGATCTACTACGCGATGCCTACACCTATAGGAGTGTCACACTTGGGGTCACTGGGGGTCAGGTTGTGACCAACCCGACAAAGACGCTCATTGCTGTGATCGATGGTCAAATCTACAACGATATCGAGCTGAGAAAAGAGCTAGTCGCTCTTGGTTACAGTTTTTCCACTGATTTTCCTGCCGAGCTAATCATCAACGCTTTTGATGCTTGGGGAGAAAATTTTGCCGACAAGCTTGACGGAGATTTTACCGCAGCTCTTTTTGATCGTCATCACCAGACTGTCTATATATTTCGCGATCGCGTTGGTGTCAAACCCCTTTATTGGTATTACGATCAAGACCTATTCATTTTTGGGAGCCAATTAAAAGCTCTATTAGCTACAGGAGTCGTTCCTCAGACGCCCGCAAAAGATTCCCTCGCTCTCTACTTAGGCCTGGGGTACATTCCCCAAGACATGACTCCGATCCAAAATGTCAATAAGTTGCTTCCTGCCCATTACCTGAAATTTACACTGGGTAAAGGGATGACGATCCATCCTTACTGGTCCTTTTCAGAAAAGTTTCTTACGAGTTCCACCGATTCTCTTTCGAACATACAGGGAAAGCTCGATAGACTCTTAAAAACTTCTATTCAAAAAAGAATTGTCCCCGAAACACACGTGGGATGTTTCATTTCCGGAGGCATTGGTTCAGCAAGTATCGCGAGTTATGTTCGCGATGAGAAACCATTTGTGGAGCTTCCTTCCTTTACGGTCGGATTCAAAGGGCAAAATGAGGCAGACGTGATGGCCGCTACGGGTTTTGCGGAAAGGCTCAATTTGGATCAGAATGTCGGTATGATCACTCCCAAAACCTATTTAGACGATTTTGTCAACATGATCTGGCATCTTGACGAGCCCATAAGCGACCCCACTATCACAGCTACATGGAATCTCGCGAGACTCTCTTCTTGCCAAGTTCGTTATGTCTTTTCAGGAATGGGAAGCGACGAACTGGTGGCAGGGCACAGTCGATATAGCATCGCGGAACAAGAATCTGCTTTTCAACATGGTCTCGACACAACAAAGCAACTTTTTGTTCGCTATTTGATGCTCCCTTTATACCAGATGTTCAGTCCTCAAGCGGCCTTTAACTATTTAAAGCACGCCCGCTCTAACCTCTGGCAAGTGGGTTATATCAAATCGAGCAGTATCTTCACTCCAGACCAATTGAATCAAGCAGCTCCCTCCCTGAAAGGCTTGTTTAGTCCCGATTTCTTCATTCACAAATTTCACAACCTTACAGAAATTAAGTCACGCGTTTCTTCATTTATCTACCTCGATTTTAAAACCCGTTTACCAGACCTCTATATCGCGCAGTATGAAAGACTCACAGCAGCCCACGGGTTGGACTGGAGAGCCCCATTTCTGGACCGAGATATCATCGAATTATTAGCCAGTTTTCCCGAACCATCAGACCTCAAAGAAAAAGATACCGCAAGCATCCTGAAAGGCATGTTTTCGCATATATTTCAAGACGAGCTACTGAATCGTCCCAAGAAAACGCGTAAAAACTTCTTAAGCTCTTGGGTTATGGATGCGGGATTGGTCGAAATCTTTCAACTTTTACAAACCGGAGCTCTTGTTGAATCAGGCATCATTGACGAAGTTTGGATTCTTTCCGTTACTTGTACTCCCGAACAATGTGAAAAGTATTTCAGAAATTTATGGTCGCTGCTTGTATTAGAAGTGTGGTTTCGGTTATTTATTAATTTTCCCGTTACGGCTGAATGCCCTAACTTAACTTTAAAAGAGCTATTGACGAAAACTTAGGAAACATCCCATGGAAGACAACCCTCTCTCAATTATCAAAGTGAATGATAATTCCCAAACCCAAACAACCAACAATGTCAAAAGCCGCCGTCTTGAAGCCGAGGCCAAATATGAGAGGATCTGGCTCACGCAACCTACTCGTTTTGATCCCAACCACAACGCCTTAGGTCGCGAGCGTATTACTTACACACTATCTATTATCGACCAATTATTTGACATCAAGGGGCTCAACATTGTTGATATCGGGTGTGGAAATGGAATTCTCGCAAAAATTTTATCCGAGCAAGGCGGTAAAGTCATCGCATCTGATATTGCCACCAATGCCTTAAAGCTTGTTCCCAATGAACTTGCCACAAAGCAAGAAGCTCTTCCTGAAACCAGTTTTCAAGACGATGAATTTGACCTCTGTATCTGTACCGAAGTGATTCCCGAAATGGATCACAGGGATTTTCGTTTAGCGATAGCCGAGCTTGCGCGCATTATCAAGCCCGACGGCAAAGTTGTCTGCTCGACACCGATCGACATCTATTCTGAAGACGCGGCAATCCGTTTTCGCAAACTGGCGGAAACCGAGTTTAAGATTCTCCATTGGAGACCTTCCTACCACTCATTATACCTAAAATTTCTTCACTTCTTGAAAGCGCCGTCCAAATTTTTCAAAGCCTGGCGGGATCAGAAAAAAAGAGTAGAAGGGTTGAAGCATCGCCATGGGCTTAACCGGTGGTGGTTTAAAATTAATAGTAGACTGATCCCTCAACTCATTTGGGCACCGATACAATTAATTCTTTCACCAGTTGTGTATCTTTTTGAACAAAGTCGCATTTTGGTAAATCTTTTTGAGAAAATCTGTCATTTTTTTCAGCACGAACGAGGCATCAGCCACGTCATTTTTGTGGCTAAAAGGAGGCCTCTTCTAGAAGAGAGAGATGAGCCTCCTTTACCAGATAGACCCCCATTCAGGCGAGAAGTCCGCTGGGAATAAAAAACTTTTTATATAGATTGATCAAACAAAACTGAACTATTCA
>JAAKFL010000129.1 GCA_011065065.1 Chlamydiota bacterium
CCAATAGGGTCCCTAAATCTAACGGATGAATCCCCTCGATATTGAAACTGATGAGGGCACTTTTATCAGGAGCTGTTCCCATAATACTAAGACCCGGAATCTCCTCTAACTTTTTCGTCGCATGATCCAAAAGCTCCATTTCCCATGCGTGAATCCGATCCATTCCCAGGGCATTCAAGTATTCAATGGCTCTGCCTAATCCCAAAACTTGGGCGATGGGCGGAGTCCCAGCTTCAAATTTCAACGGTGGCTTCTGATACGTGGTTTTTTCCAACGTCACTGATTCAATCATGTCTCCTCCGCCCCGAAAAGGAGGAAGCTGATCGAGCAAATGATATTTCCCGTACAAAACTCCCACACCATTGGGTCCAAAAGTTTTGTGCCCCGAAAAGACATAGAAGTCGGCATCGAGATCCTGCACATCAATTTTGATATGAGGCGCAGCTTGTGCTCCGTCCACCAACACTTTCGCTCCCACTTCATGTGCCCACTCAATAATCTGCTTGATGGGATGCACTGTCCCTAAAGCATTCGAAACGTGGGCAATGGCGACGATTTTCGTCTTCGGTGATAAAAGTTTTCGATATTGCTCAAGATCGAGAACACCGCGATCATCCACAGGAATGAATTTCAGGACTGCGTCCCGCTCTTCACACAACATTTGCCAAGGGACAATGTTGGCATGATGCTCAATTTCCGAAATGATAATTTCGTCTCCAGTCTGAATAAAAGCTTTCCCAAAGGAATAGGCAATCATATTAATGGAATCGGTTGTCCCGTTTGTGAAGATGATTTCTTCGGGCCTCGAAGCATTCAGAAATTTCTGAATGAGAATTCGGGCATCTTGAAACTTAGTTGTAGCAAATGAAACCAGTTCGTACACAGCACGATTGACCGTCCCGTATTGATTTTGATAGAAATCGGTCATCGTGTCGATCATCACCCGCGGCTTGTGGCTGGTGGCGGCATTATCGAAATAAATCAGCGGCTTCCCATTCATCTTTTTGTTGAGCATGGGAAAGTCACGGGAGGTATAGGATAGGTCTTTTTTACTCATATACACGATACTAACGAAGGAATTGCCATCTTGTCGAGCACCTCTTGGCAAAATCCTCTAATTAATGAATTTTTCGCGACTTCTTCACTGAGTCCGCGGGTTTTTAGGTAAAAAATTTCTTCTTCCTCAAGCTGACCAAAGGTGGCCCCGTGTGAAGCGCGCACATCATCCGCAAAGATTTCCAAGTTGGGTTTGCTTTCGGCACGGGCGTTTTCACTGAGGAGTAAGTTCGCATTCAATTGGTACGCTTCCGTTTGTTGGGCCTCGCGCTCGACATAAATCTTCCCTTCAAAGCTTGCATGACTCTTATCAAACAGAACATTTTTATACAATTGGTTGGAGCGGCAATTAGGAACGTGATGGTGAATCAACACATTGTCGTGGGTTTCGTGTTTTTCGTGTAGAAGATTCAAGCTATTCAAAGAAACTTCGCTGTTTTCTCCTAATAGATGCACTTTATAATCGTACCGAGTGGTGAGACTGCCCTGGGATATCTTGACCGTTTCAAAATAACAGTCTCTTTTCAGGGTCGCGCGAGTGGCCTCTAAATGCCAACAGCGAGTGATGTCTCCCAATGCCGTTTGGTATAAAGTGACCCGAGATCCCTCTTCACAGTGAAAGTCATTCACGTGATTGATGCCGTGGGAATCTCCCTCTAGGACAACATGAGATGAGATGATTTTGACGTCGCATTGAGCTCCCAAAAAGCTTTGAATCCTTGGAACGGCTAAGGTTCCGGATCCTGTGATAACATTCAGAATCTGAATAGGGGACTCAATAATTGTTTTTGGAGGAACGTAAAGAAACGCTCCGCATCCTTGTAATGCGCTATTCAGAGCGACAAAAGGATCCTGCTCTTCACCTAATGATTTTGTCCAGTGGTTGGTGAGAAAGGTGCCGTATGTCTTCGCAGCGTCTTGAAGAGGAACCACCGAAACTTTATCAGGAATCGCTTCCATTTGTGAGAGCGATGGAAAATAGTGACCGTTCACAAAAACTAGCACCGATTTTTGGCATTCCGGGAGTACATGCGGTGCGATCTGCTCTTTCGTCAATGATGTCGGTTCGGTTTTTTGCGCCTTCAATGCAAAGAGTGAACGGAGCTTGATGTAGCGGAAAACTTCTGTTTTCTTTGTGGGCAAACCTAATTCCAAATAGCGATTCCAACCCATCTCTTGATAGGGAGTCGGGTCCAAAGATTCGTACTGTTTTTGAAGCAGCTCATGAAAATTGTCACGATCTTGTAATACGCTCATACCGATGCCTCTTCTCCTGCTGGTGTGATCCAGTCGTATCCTTTGCTTTCCAACTCTTTTGCCAACTCAGGGCCTCCCGATTGCACAATCACACCATCCACCATCACGTGAACAAAATCGGGCTCAATGTAATCCAATAACCTCTGATAGTGGGTAATCAAAATCAATCCCATGTCTTTGTTCATAATTTTCTTCACACCGGCAGCCACAACGCGCAACGCATCGATATCCAATCCTGAATCAGTTTCATCTAAGATGGCCAATTCAGGCCCTAAAACCGCCATTTGAAGAATTTCATTACGTTTTTTTTCTCCGCCGGAAAACCCTTCGTTGATATTTCGATGCTTGAATTCGGGACCGATATCCATCAACGCCATCTTTTCATCCATGATTTTGCCGAAATCGTCTTCCGAAATCTCTTCTTTACCCTGAGACTTTCTTTTGAAGTTGTAGGCCATAAGGAGAAATTGAAAGTTGCTGACTCCAGGGATCTCAATCGGATACTGGAAACTCATAAAGAGACCTGCAAGAGCTCTCTCTTCCGGTTC
This sequence comes from Chlamydiota bacterium, assembly GCA_011065065.1. GTDB lineage: Bacteria > Chlamydiota > Chlamydiia > Chlamydiales > SLFE01 > JAAKFL01. The sequence continues at coordinate 2,862 of JAAKFL010000129.1, forward strand.
CATTTCCAACAGCTCTTGCCCCTTGAACCAAACTTCCCCTTCGCTCACCTCGTACGCAGGATGACCCGCCAACACTTTCGCTAAAGTCGACTTGCCGGCTCCGTTTGGTCCCATCAACGCATGGATCTCTCCCGGTTTGACTTCGAGATTCAATCCCTTAAGGATTGGGTTATTTTCCGTATGTGCTTTTAAGTTTTCTATTTTTAACATGTTATCCCACAGAATGTTCAAGTTTTAAGGCGAGTAGTTGCTTGGCTTCCGCAGCAAATTCCAGCGGGAGCTCTTGTATCACATCTTTACAGAATCCACTGACAATCATGCTCACAGCATCTTCTTGCGAAATGCCACGAGACATAAAGTAAAACAACTGCTCTTCATTAATTTTAGAGGTCGACGCTTCATGCTCCACCTGACTATTGGCATTGCCCACCTCAATATAAGGAAATGTGTTCGCCGAGCAATTATTGCCGATCAGCATCGAATCACACTGCGTGTAATTTCTCGCTCCCTTCGCACGAGGCGCCACCTTCACCAGTCCCCGGTAACTATTATGCGACTTGTCGGCGGAAATTCCTTTGGAGACAATGGTCGAACGGGTATTTTTCCCTAAGTGAATCATTTTGGTCCCGGTATCTGCCTGCATCTTTCCATTGGTTAACGCCACAGAATAGAACTCGCCAATCGAGTTATCCCCTTCTAAAATACAGCTCGGATATTTCCAGGTAATTGCAGCGCCCACTTCCACTTGTTTCCACGAAATCTTTGAGTTTTCCCCTTTGCAACGACCTCTCTTCGTCACAAAGTTGTAGATCCCTCCTTTGCCCGTCTCCTTATCTCCGGCATACCAATTCTGCACCGTCGCATAACGGATCTCGGCATTCTTCATCGTCACTAATTCAACCACCGCCGCATGCAGCTGGTTGTTGTCATAGGCTGGAGCGGTGCATCCTTCGAGATAGCTCACATAGGACCCCTCTTCTGCTACAATCAACGTCCGTTCGAACTGACCAGATTCCTTATCGTTGATCCGGAAATAGGTGGAAAGTTCCATCGGAGAATGCACCCCTTTTGGCACATAAACAAACGAACCATCAGTGAAAACCGCTGAATTGAGAGCGGCAAAATAGTTATCGCCGATAGGAACCACAGTTCCCAAATACTTCTTAATAATCTCGGGATACTTATGAATCGCCTCGGAAATTGAGCAGAGGATGACTCCAGCTTCATCAAGTTTTTGTTTGAAAGTGGTCCCAATCGAGACCGAATCAAAGATCATATCGACGGCGACATTTGCCAATCGTTTTTGCTCATCGATGGGGATTCCCAGCTTTTCGAAGGTTCTGAGGACCTCGGGATCCACTTCATCCAGGCTATTGAGCTTAGGCTTAAATTTTGGGGCGGAATAGTAGGTGATATTCTGGTAGTCGATCGGAGGATGGTTGATATTGGCCCAATCGGGTTCTTCCATCTCCAGCCACCTGCGATAGGCTTTTAGGCGGAATTCCAGCATGAATTCCGGTTCTTCTTTAATTTCGCTGATTTTTCGGACCGTCTCTTCGCTCAGCCCTTTTGGGAGGCTATCGGTTTCAATATCGGTGGTAAATCCGTACTTATATTCGGAACGACGAGATAAGATCTCTTCGGAAGTTTCTACTGACATGTGACTCCATCAAGGTTAAAAGCCTTGTGTGATCGTAAAGATCACAGAAGATAAGTGGGTTACTTGGAAATAATTATAGCATTTTAGGGGGAAATAATCAAACTTTTTGAGAATCTGGGATTTAAATAATTTTTATTAATAAAGGACGAAAAGGACATAAATCACATAAAGGACCAAAATGATGTCCTTTATGTCCTTATTGGATGACGTTGTGAACGGAGTTAAAAAAACCGATTTGAACCTGCAGTCAATATTAGAAATTTAATTCTCATCATTCAATTTCTCCTTTCAATTACGATTTCAACTAAAGAGTCGTAATATGTTCGATTAGTTAAATTTAAAAATTAATAAAAAAGTTTTTTATCTTTGAATAAAATCTTCATAAATGATACAATTAACGATCTTAAACAAACTAATTATAAAAGGAGTTATTTATGTTAGATGTTTCTCAAAGACCAGATAGTTTTTCAAGCGCTCTCATGATGGGAGTCACGGTCTACCGTAATGACACAATTAGCGGCAGGTTTTGCGCCGTGATTGCCTATCCATGTATTACTGTTATCGCCCTTGTTGAATCAGCAGTGGCCGCAGTGTTTGTTTGTCTGTCTCTTTCGTTGTATGTATTTTCGGAAGAATCATTTCAACAGTCCTTGAGCTGGTTTAAAAGTTCATCATTTACGATCATTTGGTCAATTGCTGATACCGTATTGAGTCTCAATCCTTTCATAATCAGACTTGCTGCTGATGAGGTTAGTGCTAAAGAGATATATTTAAATGGCAGAATTTTTGAGATACCTCGCGGAGCCTTGGTATAAGATTTTCTTCTTGATCAAAAAATAGGTGGGGACTTTATGCTCACTTTCTTGTCTAAGTGGCGGAATGGTAGATCCGCCTGAGTTCATCGGTTTCAATATCGGTGGTAAATCCGTACTTGTATTCGGAACGACGAGATAAGATCTCTTCGGAAGTTTCTGCTGACATGTGACTCCATCAAGGTTAAAAGCCTTGTGTGATCGTAAAGATCACAGAAGATAAGTGGGTTATTTGGAAATAATTATAGCATTTTAGGGGGAAATAATCAAACTTTTTGAGAATCTGGGATTTAAATAATTTTTATTAAAAGGACAAAAGAAATCGTTTATGTCCCTTATGTCCTTTGTCCAAGTAATAAAACTTGAAACTGAAGTCATTTTTTACGTAATATCTCTAGTACCCGATCAACTTAGTATTGACATTTGGGCTGACGTGAAAGCTCCCGCGATTGAACGATCATAAGTAGGTCAATATTATTAATATTGACCTACTTATGATCGTTCAATCCCGGGGCTT
>JAAKFL010000013.1 GCA_011065065.1 Chlamydiota bacterium
TTTTTAATTAATTTACGTTTTCAGCATTTGACTCGACCAACAGCATCCAGTAGGCGCTCATTTCATTATTGAGGAATCCTGTTGGAGCGTTGATGTTAAAGTTTTCATCGGGCCAAATTTTGGTATCGATGAAGGCGAGTTGACCTGATTTAGTAAAACTTTGATTTGGGGGACCAATGTCGCAAAGGCGAGCATCTCTGATGATGAGGAAATAACTATTCAATAGATTTTCATCGGGGAGTTCTCTCCAGAGGTAAACGCAATTTGGTGATTCGATGATATCAATATCTTCGGCAACGAGAAGATAGAACTTTTTAATCATGGTATGATTCTGAAAGGGTTCGAATTCTGTGGGAATAGGGTAGAGCCATTTCTTGGGGGTGATGAAGTTGTCGATCTGATAGAAGTCAATCAGTTCTGTGATTTGGTTTCGTTTGCGGATTCTCCCTGTAAATTCAATGTATTCATCTTGCTTGCGGCAGGTGTCTTCATATTTATTCCAGGAATGTCCGGAATAATCACAAACGATTTTGTATACATAACCGGGTGTGTCAACATGGCGTGCAAAGACTATTCCTCTTTTTCTCAATTGAGTGTCGTAAAAACCAGCCTGTTTCATCGAATTGACGTCAGTAGTGATTCGTGAAGATCCAAAGATCATATCGAGGATGGGTTTGATGGGGTGGTCTTCGGGCATGAGGTAGGGGGCGACTTGTTCTTGGGCTTCAATGGGGGGTTCAGAGAGCCAGGCTTCGATTGTGTAAGGTGTGCAAAGAAAAAGAAGAAGAGAAATTATCCATTTAGACATCAGAAACCTGCTGCATTAAAGTGCTAAAAAAGGTAAGTTATACCCTCAACTATAATGGAGTATACAATATGCGAAAGTCAATTCAAGCTATTTTTGCACTGTTCCTAATGTTTTCCAGTGATTCCGAAGCTTCATATGTTTATTATCCCTATTGTGAGAGTGGGTTCTTTTTTGACGCGGGGGTTGAAGGGATCTATGTGGAAGAGCCTGACATCGGTTTTTATGGGTTGGTCACACCTGATGATACACCGGCTGTCATATACGATCCTAGTTGTCTGACTGCTCGTGTGAGTGGTTCGGTAGGGTATACATTTTTTCCGACAGGTATGTGTCGATGTTTTGGTGAAAATGTTCAGTTTTTTGTGACTTCTTCTTTTTTTACTTGTTCACAGAGAGGAAAAAAGGATCTCACTGATTTAGGACCGGTTCAACTTTTTGCGATCAATGGTGGTGGGGTTGGAAATGCTCTTGAAGTGTCTCAGGTAAATAACTTTCATTCGTGCCATTGGGAAAATCATACTGATGCCATGATTTCAGGGATCAGTGATCTTTGTTATGGGTTTTCTCTTCACACGGCTGTAGGTTTTGGTTTTATTTACCGATGTCAGCAGTTTAAAAGCAATTTGTTTAACGAATCTATATCATATAATAATGGGACCATAACTGAGAATCTGGATACCTATTACCGTGGGGTCAAAGTAGAATTTGGAATTTCAAAAAGATTTTGCGATTGTTGGCTTGTGACCATGGTTCCCACTTTCGGTATTTATGATGCCTGTACCAATTTATGTGCGCATCAAGATTGGGGACAGCTTGCGGATGGTATAAATGGGCTTGATCCTGTTTCCCAATCGGAGAAACTATCGCTTACTGCTTATCAGGGAGCATTTCGATCATCATTTCTTAGGGATTGGTGTGGCTATTATGTAGGCGGACAGGTTTTTGTGGAGTATTTGAGTTATGTGCCTGGATTGTTTAATCCGCGTGAAGATGACGATGGACCAACGAGGATTGTGGAGAAAAATTCTTTCCGATATGGCGGCGGATTCGTCATCGGCAAAATCTTTTAGTGGATTTTAGCCGCAGATGAACACAGATGGCCGCAGATGAAATTTTAACGCAAAGAAGCAAAGACGCTAAGACGCAAAGAATAGTCAACTAACTTGGACCAACGGTCCATGCACTCTTTAGACGCAGATGGCGCTGATTGACGCAGATTGTTAACCTCTCAAGGTTAACAATCTGCGTCAATCAGCGCCATCTGCGTCTAAAGGTTCGAGATCACTTCGTGATCATATACACGTCAGCATCAATCTTTGCGTCTTAGCGTCTTTGCTTCTTTGCGTTAAAATTATCTAAGGGAATCTGCGAAAATCAGCGTTCATCAGCGGCTAAAACCCCTGCTCCATCTAATACTTGACTTGAGTGCGTAGCCATTTGACGTTTTCGGCTGGCGAGTATTCTAAAACGTCCTGAGCCAGTTGTCCTTCAATGAGTATGGCGAGTCGTCTTTTATTGCCTTTTCCTAAAAAGTTCGCGACGTAAGAGCGGAACTCGTCAAAAGTTAACTCTTTTGCAGCCTTTGCCCTTTTTTCATTCCATTCAAAATCACCGTCTCTGTCAAATGCCATTTCCGCCAATTCCGTTCCTCGTTTTTTCAGGCTCTCTGGCTGCGTTTTGAGTTCGTTGATAAGGGCTTGTTTAATGGTCTCAAATTGTTCTTCAGGAATATTTTTGAGAAAATTTTCGATAAAGAGCTCGATTCGCGCGAGAAGATCGCGCGGAGGATATGAATAGGATTGAAGTAGGAAAAGAGAGAAGAATTTTTCTTTCACTTCCTCGTGGAGATTGGCAATGAGATAGGCGGTTTGCTGTTTGGTCCTCAATTCTTCAAAAAAGGGGCCCGAGGTCATTTTCCAGAGAATATCCTGGGCCGCGTAGTTTTCAAATGAAAAGTTGGGATCTTCAATGGCAACAATGACGGCACTCCCTTTGACACTAGAGGGTTGCTTAAGGAAAAAGGGGCCTTGGTTATCGGGAAAGATGCCGACTGTCTTCTGGGGTTGTTGTGAGGGAGGGTAGGGCTGTCCACTGACAACTTTAAGCTCGCCCCAGAGTAATTCGGCTTGATGGTGGTTGAGATTTCCAAAGAACATGGCTTCAATATAGGTTTTGTCAAAAAGGTGCGCGACGAAATTTTGAAACTCTTGGAACGTGACCTTTTTAGCGACTGCCTCTTTTTCTCTTTCCGTCGAATATCTTTCGTAGATCACTTTTTTGAAAACGTCGATTCCTTGGATATACGGCGCCTCCTGCTCGATATTGTGGTATTTGTTTTTCACAGACTCGCGGTATGTTTCGAATACCTCTTCGTCAACATCCAACTGAGTGAGCTGATTGAGAATTTCTTTCAAGAAAAGCGCGGCGTTGTCGCTATACCCATTCACCGTGATTTTTAGTCCGTGGTCTTCTTGCTTGATCTCGTATTCAAGTTCAGCGACTCTTGCGAGGTAGGTGAAAGGGGTAAGCTGTTGCTTGATGATCTTAAGAAATATATCGGTTAGGACCACTGCTTGAGGGCGACCTACGTTGATGCTCGGAGTTTGTATCTGAATCGTCCAGCTGATTTTGGGGACATGGTAGTCGCTGTCCGGAGCAAAATAGACTTTTCCATATTCGTTGTCGATGATGAGTTTTGACTCTTTTTCATGGTTCTTATAAACTTTGAGATCGGTCGGAATGAGAAGGTTGGGAGCAGGAATGTCAATCTGAGGGTGAGGGTCCACGGCATTCCATTTCTGGAGAACATTTTTGGGTATTTCGCGAATGGCGTATTCAGTTTTCATCCATTTTTCTTTGCGATCAGGAGTTACGCCAGTGAGTCTTGATGGCGCCATCAGATCGAGGATCATGGTGTCGGGAGTTAAGGCATTCAGGAGCTCCCGTATTAATTTAGGCTCATACTGTTGTAAGATCGTGGTGACTTCCGGATAGGTGGCGAGGGGTTCATATCGCAGATTTCGGGAATGCTTTTTGACTTCTTCGAACGGAGATTTTCTCAATGGATATTGATATTTGATGGTGCCGACTCTTTGAACTTCTTTAAATAAATATTCGGGGATTCCCACCTGCTTTAATCTTGCGATGGCCTGAAAAACTCGTGTCACCACGTCGTAAGGATTTTTTGCCCCTTTAGCCGTTAGTTCAATCTTGATGATAAAAGCCAGGTTGTCATCTCCCCATCGAGTGGTGCCGCAACCGAGTTCTAATGCAGTGCCATCTCTTTGGAGTTGCGCTAATAGACTCTCTTTCCCTTCATGCCCCAGAATATGGCAAACGAGCTCATCGGGACGAGATTCAGTCGCTTCGGCAAACTTTTTCGGGAGCTCCCACACCATCATTATGGAAGTCTGATTTTTCACAGGTTCCACATACAGTATTTTACCATGAAGCGTCGGAGAAAAAATCGAGAAAGGATATGCGTGCTTTCCCAGTTTTATATTCGGAATCGACGAAAAATTCACATTGGCCAATTTAACTAACTCATCAATCCCAAGTGGAGAATACAAAATCAACTTCATTTTATTGGCGCTGTAGTTCTTCTCATACCACTTTCGTAAGTCATCTGTGGTTGCCTTTCTAAGGGACTGTTGATTTCCAAAATTGAATTTACTGAATGGGTGTTTGGGATTGCCATGTTCCTTGTAAATGAGAACTCTTCGGGAATCATCCTTTTGACTATGACCGGAAAATTCTTGTTCCACAGCTTGGATTTCACGGGAGATACCTGAAGGATTTAAACTGGGCTCAATAAAAAATTGTGAGAATCGATCTAAGGCTTCGGGAAAACCATCCGAATTGATTTCAAAGAGGTAGGTGGTGTACTGGTCTTCGGTAAACGCATTGCTCATGCCTCCATGCTGTTTGATAAAACGGGAAAAGCTCGCTTCGTCCGGATATTTTTTCGTTCCCATAAACAGCATATGTTCCAAAAAATGGGCCAATCCGGGATGTTCGAGAGGATCTTCCCAGCTTCCTGCATTGACAGAAAGAACCACCGCCGATTTTTCAGCATTGGGATCCGAAATCAGATAGGCTTCAATGTCATTGTCTAACTTGATTTTTTTGGTTTCACTTTTTTGAAAAGAGGGAGCCAACACGGGGATTGTGGTGCGATCTTCGATGACTTCCAATGAACAAATTTGATGAGTGGTAAAAAGGAAAATTAGATATAAAATTTTTTTCACACAAACCCCTTGTTTAGTGTGATATATATCTACATAAATCCTTAATTTCAATAAAATACACGAATTCTTTTGTTCTAAGATTCTTATTTGAAATATTTCATAAAAATTTAACCGCGAAGATCGCGAAGACCGCGAAGATGCGCGAAGAAAGGTATAATACGTGGTGATACTTTATTATAATTTCTTTACTAGGAATGTTTTGAGAAAGATTGATCGGAATTAATCCATTTCTTCGCGCATCTTCGCGGTTAAATTTATAAATCCGTCGATTTTATTGAGGAAACTCTCGATACAACCCCTTCACCAAATTCCAAATGTAATCGGCTCGATTCTGCCGCCTGACTTTACGATCGGATTCTTCACTCCCCGGAAATACCTCCATATCAATTTCACTGCCAAATGAGATATAAACCGGAGCCTTCTGCGCTAAGCGATCTTCTCCCAACTCGACATCCACTACATCCGGAGGAGGTAAAATATCATATGTCCCCAACGCCAACGGATGAAAGTGAGTAGGGCGATCAGCTTTCTGAGACATCAACCAGAGCATTTCGATACTTTGAGGATGAAACGGAGCCACTTCCACCGTCCCATTGTCACCAGGACGATCGCGACCGCCACTAGGAGCAACGTAAATGCATTTGCCTCCTTCGCTCAATAACTGGCTCATCTCTCTCATAGTCCGCTGATTGTGCTTTAACTTTTCTTCCTTGAGCTCAGGTGGATTTTCCATATGTTTTTTGGAATAAATACAAATCAGATTGCAACCAAGACTTGAAGGGACCGCCATTGGATCGGTCACAACGCGATCTCCGGCAATGAAAATCATCTCCTTTGCCAAACGAGGATGCTTTTCTCGTAACATGAGATTGAGAATTTGTGGGTCAGGCTCAGTCTGATGATTCGCCAAAAGAATGACATTCTCTTTACTCTCTAAAGCAGCGTCAATCTCATGTAAATGATTTTCTCCAAAGAGCTTTGACTTCTCAAAAATAATCAGCGGACGGATAAAGGCCACACTGAATTCCTCGTAATCAAACGGCTTTTTCACTTTCTCATGATAAGGTTCAAACACAAACGGTTCGATGAACTGTTTTTCTACAAGATCAAGATAATCTCTGAAAAGTTGCTCTGAAACTTGCCACTCGTCATCATTTGTAAACGTGACTTTGCGAAAGTTGTCATAACATCTTTGCATGTAGAGCAAGAACTTTTCCGGAATAGTTCCCCTTTCTCGAATTGTGGTCATTTTTTGGTCAAATATCATCACGCTTCTATCAGTTCGTTACTCGTTGTGGAAAGAAATTGAAATTCATTGATGTGTAATTCATCATTCACATCATAATCCAATTTGGCGTTCAATTCGTCTGCTATTTTCGACAGAGCATTGAGGTCCGATTTTTTTAAATAGTCATATAATTGTGGATGAAGCACTAGTTTGAGTCCAAACTGTTGATGAACTTGGATCACCTTTTTGAGTGCTCGTTCGATTTCAATTGAGACACTTTCGTAAGATTTCACCAGTCCTCGTCCACTACAATACGGACACTCGGTAAAGAGAAGTTGAGTCAAAGATCCGCGACTTCGTTGACGGGTCATTTCCACTAAACCAAAATCACTCATTCCCAAAATACGGCACTTTGCTGAATCATCTTTCATGCATTCTTTCAATTTCTCCAATACACGACGTTGACTTCTTCTCATACGCATATCGATAAAATCGATCACGATGAGCCCCCCAACATTCCGTAATCTCAACTGACGGGCAATTTCCTCTGCCGCCTCAAGATTTATCCGTACTAAGGATTCTTCGACATCAGTCTCGGTTCCACTGCTGCGGCCCGAGTTCACATCCACTGTGTGCATCGCTTCCGTTCGCTCGAAAAAGATATAGCCACCGTTCGGCAACCAAATCTTCCGCCGTAAAGATTTCTCGATCTCCCGATCCACATTAAATCGCTCGAACATCGGAACTTTGTCGCGATAATATTCAATTTTTAAATTGTGTTCACTGCTGTACCTCTGGTAAAGCTTTTTACAAATCTGGTGGGTTTGGTAATCATCGATTAATAACCGATCATAACGCTTATCCACTGCAGTCTCGACAGCCCGCTTAATGATATCTGATTCTTCGAACAGCAGGCAAGGTTTGCTGGAACTTTTAAACTTCTGCATGATCACTTGCCAATTGTTCAACAACTCGTGCGCTTCCTCAATTAACATCTCTTCACTTGCCAACTTACTAGCCGTCCGACAAATCAATCCCATATCTTGCGGCATTTCAAATGACCGGATCAACTTTTTCAATCGTTCACGGGTGGCGCGATCTTCAATCTTTCGGGAAACTCCGCGATGGGTCGAATTAGGTAGAAGAACCAAATACCGTCCCGCAATTGAAATATTCGAAGTTAAACGGGCACCTTTGGTTCCCATCGGTTCTTTCACCACCTGCACCAGCACCGTCTGATCCTTCTTCATCACCTCTTCAATATCAATATCCTTTTTCTCAGCATCGACCTTTTGGATGTCGTAATCCAGTTCAAAGTCCAGATCAAAAATTTGTTCAAACTTCTTGATGTTCTCGATGATATCTGTGATGTGGATAAACCCGTTTTCACCCTCATTAATGTCAATGAAAGCTGATTGGATATTGTGCAAAATGTTGGTCACCTTTCCCCGATAGATATTCCCCGTTAATTTACGCTTTTTTTTCCGTTCAACTGTTAAATCGAACAGGTTTCCGTTACGGAGAATGGCTAGACGGATCTCTTTAGGCTCCACATTTAAAAGTAACTCTTTCATATTTAAAATCCTGCGTCAGTCTTAATTATAGGATTGATTGTATCGAAAATTCATTAAAAATGCGAGATTTAAGCCGTGGATAGCTTGAATTATATAAATATATTTTTGAAACAACTCTGATGAACCTATCTCAATAAATGCTTTTGACATAGGTATTTATGGATCTATTGACCAGTTTTGAGAAAATTTTGAGCTCAACTGGATTCAGTTGGGCGAAAAATTTTCTCGAAACTGGTCAAAAGAGGCGAAAAAGCTATCAAAATGATTTATTGAGATAGGTTCAACTGGATTAAAATGGTCAAAATCTTTATAATTAGACTCAATCGAGTTTTAAATGGATACAGATGCTTTTAAAATTTATATTGACCGTTTGTGGAATGGTAAGAAGCAGGTGGTTGATGAATCTTTTTCTCCCAACTTTTTAGGGGTTGATGAGGAAGGACTTAAGTTTCAGAAGCCTGTGAACGTGGCTGGTGAGGCCTACATTGCGGAAAATGAGTTAGTTTTGCATTTTTCGGTAAAAGCGGAGGCGTCGATGCCTTGTGCGATTTGCAATGAGTGGACGTCAGTTTCGATATCCTTAGACAGTTTTTATGAGGTGATCTCTTTAGAAGAAGTGAAGGGAGCAATTTTTGATTTTAGCGAGAATTTACGAGAAGAGATTCTATTGCACATTCCTCATACAGTAGAGTGTCATGGGGGAAGTTGCCCGGCTCGAAAAGATGTTAATGAATATATAAGAGAGGACAGTCCCGATGAAATTGAGGGATATCAGCCTTTCGCAGATTTATAATTTAAGGAGAACACACAATGTCTATTTGTCCACGTAACAGACATTCAATATCACGCAGAAACAAGAAGAGAGCGCATCAAGCGAGAACTCCGAAGCGTTTTGTGACCTGCAAAAATTGCGGCGTTCCAAAATTGTCGCACGTCATGTGTCCCGATTGCGGGCATTATGCTGGTCGTCAGATTGAAGCGAGCACGACTGAGTAGATTTAGAGCAATTTGGAGTAAATCGATTCTTCGATTTCTTCATTTTTCCTAAGTACATTATTCTTAGGCAACGTTTATCAGAAATACTAGTAGAATTATTTATGATAGAACCAAGTTTATCGCATTTGTGCCCTGATGTCTTAACATATATCGGAACATTCTTGGATAGTGGGTCTGTTCTCAATTTAATGAAAACTTGTCGTCATTGTTATTATGGTATTGATTATCGCATCGTGGATTTCATTTTTCAAAAAGAAGGGAAATTGTGCAGTTATGAAGAAGTTGTCCGGCTATTTGACTTGAAGAATGGAATAAAAGAATATGACAGATTAACGAATTACATATTTAAAAAAGAATGCACTTTTGACTTAAACCAAAAAAGTTGGGAGTCGACAAAATTTTTTAGAAGAACGGCTAAACTTATACCTAAATTGAAATATATCTCACCCAGAGCTTATTTGAAGTTGAATTTTTATCATGCTTGTCACCAACGTGATCAATTAGAGAGTTGTTACCAGACGGGTGAATGTTATATTATGGAAGCTCTGGGTCCAAAGACATATTGTGAAGTTCCAAATCTTCAGGATCTTTCGGATGATGATTATGAGTTTAAAGTTTCTAAAAGTTATTTTAGCTTTTCGAAGCTTTTAGGGTATACTTCGAAAAAGTTTCCGATTGTGAAAGGTACTTTAAATGGCAATCGTTTTGTAATTATCCAATTTACGTGTTATAATTATTATGATAGATCGCCCACAACCAGAAAGCTCGCGACACTTGCCATCAAACAAGGATCAAGTCGAAACGATTGGACATTAAGCAATAATTCTAGTGCACCAATAAATGTTTTTGGTCCCTTGTGTCGAAGTGGAAATGTGAAATCTATTTTTAATTTAGTTCATGGATCGATGGTATCTTTACCAATCCGTTATTATGGTTCATGGAATATCCGTAAATATCGTTTTCGGATTGGGTATCATCTTAAAGAAGAAGAAACGTGAATGTGGTTCTTAATTTAGGCAGTAAAAAAAAACTGCGAAGCAAACCCGCCCTCTTAGCGGGAACTACTGTCAATGGATTGATAAATATGAAATTTCTACATTAAAAAAAACTAACAAGTTATAGTTCAAATGTTTTTGAAGAATTAATCGCCTCAGCCAAATGGAAATTTCTAATCAGACAACCATTCACGACATACCCAATGAAATCTTGGTTCATACGTTTCAATATCTTTCTGTTGTCGATTTATTCAGAACACGCGAGGTCTCATCACATTGGAATAGCCTGTTTATTACGTTCAGCCAAACTTCGTTTTTTGGTGGCAGAATAGCTGAGATTTTCAACCGATTGATATGGCCAAAGCCTGAAGCTTTAACTAAAGCTGAAGAAGGACTTTTATCTCATTGGGGAAATCGAGTGAAAGTTCTTCAAATACGAGCAACTTCTGATACAACTCATTTTCATAACAAAACATTATTCACTGCCATTCATTATCTTTCAGAATTAGAGGAATTAATTGTTTATAACAGAAACTTTCGCGTTTTTCTTTTTGATGATCGGCATCCTTTACCACCGATTCCAAAATTAAAAAAATTAACGATCTACAATTATCCTGCATTGCATCGCCTTCATGAGGTGATCATCCCCACCTCCTTTCCTCACTTGAATTCCATTGAGTTAAGACCAGATTATGGTGGAAATGAATATAGTTACCGAGAAGTCATTCGAGCTTATGATCACTATTTATCACTCGAGATGTTACCTCAGGTGTCTCATTTGAGACTCAATGACAGGGATGAAAACTACTTATTTTCTAAAGCTTCGAAGATTTTTTTTACCCCTAATCAATTGGTTTCCATTTCTTTTCCAATTACAGCTTTCAAACTTAGGGTTTCAAAAATAAATCCTATAGATTTTCTGAATCGACTCGCATTAAATGCACTTAATTCTCCAAAATTAAAACATGTCCAGGTGGTTTATGAGTTCAAAAAAGAACATTATTTGAATGAAGGGGAATATACATATATATATTTTATGAATCAGGTGGCCAAAATTTTTGAAGAACAATATGGGATCGATAGCTGGGAGATTGTGTCTGGAAGCGGAAAATTGATGCACAATTGGTCAAGGTCATAACACTACAATTTTTCACAGAGATTTAAACTCTGTGATCTCGGTGCTATTCTCAGTGTTCTCTGTGAAAAAAAAATTCCACTATGATTTCTCCCGTCTTTTGGTCTCGGACTTAGCCTCTTTTTTCGCTGATTGGGCTTTGGATTTTTTGACTTTTTTGTCCTCTTTCTCGTCGTCATCGTCATCAACTTTAGACAAATCTACCTCAGAAGACTTATTGTTATTCCATTTTGTTGAAAGCTTCCGCAAGGTGGCCAGCTTTTGATTGAGATTTTCCAATGCATTCTCAGACTCTTCTTTCATCGACTGTTTGCGGTGAGCGAGGATCTCTTCTTCCGTTTCAAACTTCGATGAAAAGGACGCCGCTCCGATATGGGATAGATCAGGGGTGAACAGAAAAGGGAGGACCTTTTTCGGTACGGTTGAATAGATATCCACAGTGATTTGCGGTTCAAGTTCAGTTTTTTGCACTTGCTTCGGTGGTCGTCCTCGCTTGGGACGGGGATTCAACGCTTCGTTGGAATAATAACTTTTCGCTTTTGTGGCTAGAATTTTTCGAGCGTTTTGGACCTCTTTGGGGGCTTTCTCTTCAAAAAGATTTTTCTTGAGACTCTCAATATTAGCCACTCCTAAGCCCAGATCTTCCTCAAAAACAAAATGAAAATGATTCTGCCGTAACCACTCAATGATTCGAACCCGTGATCGCTCCTGATAATATTGCTGCCATTTTTCCAATTCGGTGTGATGATCGTACAGAAATTCCAAGAAGTTTTCACGAGCTTCTTTGGATTGGATGATATCCATCAATTTTTCTTTCGTATCGATATCATAGACCTTCTCGTGAATGAATCCCTCCATAATCTTCTTCTGCTCGTAAAAACTAAGCTTGGGAATCATGCAGTATCGTTCGGAGTTGGCGCTTAATTCAGCTTCTAAACTCTGTATATTTTCCTCAGATTCATCTAAATTAAAATAAATGATGAATCCTTCTTGTCGGTCCAAATAAAAATCACGCTCATCATCTGATTTCGCAAAAGCTTCCATCAACCTCTGCGATCTCAATATTAAGGGATTCTTTGCTTGCAATAATTTTGTTTTCTTTGCCATGGGGTCACCTTTTTCGGATAATATTAAACTATTTTTGCGTTCATATCAATGCACAATCTTCCTTTGTAAATTAAGTCTGCTGGACCGGTCATCAAAATGTGCTCTTTAGGGTCAAAGTAAATTTTTATTATATCATTTTGCTTTGTCCGAACTGTGACCGGAGGTGCGATTTCCTCGAGTATCCCATAGGCATAAGCCGCCGCTGCCGCTCCGGTTCCACAGGCCAATGTTTCCGCCTCCACTCCGCGCTCATAGGTGCAAAACAACAGCTCTTTGGGCCCCAAGACCTGAACAAAGGTGACGTTAGTGCCTTTCGGAGCAAACTGGTTATGTCTTCGAATGTGTCTCCCAGTCGTTTCTACATCAATGGATTTGAGATCATCGACGAAGTGAACAGCGTGGGGGACTCCAGTATTGAGAAAATGAATGCATTGCCCCTCAATGTCAAGATTCCACTGGATATCAGTCGGAGTTCCCATGTTGACCGAGAGTTCATCGTCAATGAATCCTCCTTCAATCACACGTTCTTTCGTTTCGATGTGGGTGGTTTTCTTGGGGAATCCGAGTTGAATCAGAAATTTTAAGAAGCAACGGACTCCATTTCCACACATTTCCGCTTCAGATCCATCAGCATTGAAAATCGTCATTTTCACTTCCGCAACTGTGGATTCTTCAAGCAGAATCACACCATCGGCTCCGACTCCGGTACACCGAGCACAAATTTTCTGGATGAAAGGAATCTCAGAGGGGAAATGACTGTGACGGTTATCGACGAGGATAAAGTCATTGCCACAACCACTATATTTACTAAATTCAAGCACTTTACACATCATTGAAGGAATTGACGATATTATCGATCAACCCGAATTCTTTTGCCTCTTTAGGGGTCATCCATGTATCTCGGTCAATAGCACGGTCAATTTCGTCATGTCCTTTGCCGGAAGCCTTCATGTAAACTTGGATGAGGGCTTCTCGCGTTTTCATCATCTCTTTTGCCTGAATTTCCAAGTCAGTCGCTTGCCCCTGAATGACTCCACTGACACGAGGTTGGTGAATCATGATACGGGCGTTCGGAGTCGCCAACCGTTTTCCAGGTTCGGCACAAAGGCTCAAAACAGATCCCATTGAGGCCGCAAGGCCGGTGACGAGAGTGGTGACAGGCGAGGAAATCAGTTTGACTTGATCCCAGATGGCAAACCCGGCATCTATAGAACCTCCAGGACTATTAATCACCAACAAGATCGGTTTTCCCGGCTCCTCGAGTTCCAAATACCACAACTTGCGAATCACTTCATCGGCAGTCTTGGAACTGACTTCGTCGGATAGAAAAATACGTCTGGCATCCAGCAAGCTCTGCTCGATCTTATCGCTTAGGGCCATTTTCTTGTTATCTTCCTCTTCATTTGGCATTTAAAAATCTCCTATTTTACATCGATAAATTCATTTGTGTGCGAAAGCTCAATCTCAGGATAAAGGGGATAGTTTTGCAGTAATTCCTTGATCCGGTCTTGTGCTCGACTTAAAACTTTTTCTTCGGTAACGCTTTGCGCTTTGCTTGGTTTTTGAGTCTTTTGAACAATTGTGGGTTCGGTATTGGATAAGATGTCAAAGATAACTTCAGCAATGACAACCATCTCTTGAGGTCCCATTCCCAAGGTGGTGGTTGCCGGCGTTCCAATTCGAACTCCTGACGTATACCAAGGACCATTTTTATCAAATGGTATGGCGTTTCGATTGCACGTGATGTGGGCTCGTCTTAAAGCGATTTCGGCTTGCCGTCCCGTGATTCCAAATTTGGTGATATTGAGGAGAATCAGATGGTTATCGGTGCCTCCGGTCAAGACATCGACTCCACGCTTCATCAAAGCTTCAGCCAGGGCTCGGGCGTTCTCTACAATTCTCTGTGAATACTGCTGGAATTCTGGAGTATTTGCTTCTTGAAAGGCAACAGCTTTTGCAGCCATGACGTGAGGAAGGGGGCCTCCCAACACAATCGGACATCCCTTATTCACAATATCGGCGTACTCTTTTGTGCATAACACAATGCCTCCGCGAGGACCCCGCAACGTTTTGTGTGTGGTCGAAGTCACAATGTGCGCGTGTGGAATTGGGTTGTAATCTCCGGTAAACACCTTCCCGGCAACCAATCCACTAAAATGGGCCATATCGACCATAAAGACGGCGCCGACAGAATCAGCAATTTCGCGCATTGTGGCAAAGTTGATCAAGCGCGGATAGGCGGAATATCCCGCCAATAAAATATCAGGCTTTTCTTCCTTTGCTTGGGCAGCCAGCATGTCGTAATTCAAAAGACCCGTTTCTATATCGATTTCATAGGTCACAGCATGCATCATTTTCGATGAGACATTATGGCGGTAGCCATGAGTCAGGTGACCTCCGGAATTCAAAGACATCCCCATCATTTTCTGATTCATCATCAGCTGGCGAATTCGTTCATGCTCCTCATTGGTCAATTCATTCAGGTTTTTCTTCCCTAATTTCTCCAGCTCACGATTTTGAACCCTTTGAAACAAGATGGACCAGAAAGCCACTAAATTCGCATCGGCTCCGGAATGAGGCTGAACATAGGCATGCTCACACTCAAAAATCTCGCAAGCCAGGCGGACTGCCTCATCTTCTACCGTATCTACATTGTCGCATCCTGCATAAAAACGGTGGTGGGGGAATCCCTCCGAATACTTGTCAGTCAGCAGATTTCCCATCGCTAGTTGGACGGCAAGTGAAGAAAAATTTTCAGAAGCGATCAGTTTTAAATAAGATTTTTGATCCTTTAGCTCTTGAATGATTGCTTGGGCGATCTTTGGAGAGACTGTGGCAATTTGGTCGAGGGAGGCTAAAAAGGCTACCGCTCCGGGATTCAGGTTCGTTTGGTTCTCTAAATATCGTTTTAAGTGGGACATATGAGCTCTTTTTGTTGAAGGATTAAGCACCACTTTATCATAACGTCTTTCTAGGAAGCAATAGAGGAATCTCGACTTTGTACAATTTTAGAACTCATCTTCCGAGAGAAATGTGAGAATGGAAAAATGTGTGGTTTAAGGTATTGATTTTGAGATAAATAAATAGTATAATATAAAGAGATGAAGTTAAAAAGAATTTTTTACAGGAAGAGGTGGTTCGATCTTTTTCTCTTGAGGTCTAAGGGCAGAAAGGCTAGAATGTCATTAAAATCAATTTTCAACTTCAAGGAAACAGCATGTTAGAGGTTCTCAAACAGATATTAGAAGTACAAGAATTAGACATGAAGATGATTCGTCTGATGCGCTTGAAGAAGGAGCGTCAGAGGGAGTTGAAGAAGCTTAATCGGATTAAAGAGGACCTGAAGAGTCAGGTGACCAAGAAGGATGAGGAGATTCTGAAGGCGAAGAGCAACGTCAAGTTGATGGAGCTTGAGATTCAGGAGGTGGTTGAGAAGATAGCAAAGCTGGATTCTCAGCAGAGTGCGATTAAGAAGGTGGACGAGTTTAATGCTTTGACGCAGGAAATTTCAGCGGCTGAGAAGCAGCGCCATGCGAAAGAGCAGGTATTGGGTGACATGATGGACCGTCTAGCTGCTGACGAGGAAGTTCTTTCGAGTTTGCAAGAGAGTTTTGATCAGACAGTGGCGAATAGTAAGGATTTGGAAGATGAGATTTACGAGAGTATTCGACAGATCAATACTGAAGGTCAAGGGATCAAGAAAGAGCGAGATCAGAAGGTGAAGGGAGCTGATCCTGAAGTTTTGACGATTTACGAGCGTTTATTGCGCAACAAGAGAAATCGGGTCATTGTGCCGATTGAGAATCGTTGTTGCAGTGGGTGTCACATCATGTTGACAGCCCAGGACGAGAATCTGGTGCGAAAAGGGGAGAGGCTTCTGTTCTGTGAGCATTGTTCACGGATTCATTTCTGGCAGGAGAGTGAAGAGCTTGAAGGAACTCCTGCGGCGCCGAAGCGACGTCGTCGCCCATCAAGAGCTAAAAGTTAAGTTTTCGGGAAGACAAACAATCGCTGTCACTTTAGTGATAGAGGAAAGTCTGGACTTCACAGGAGAGGATACCAGCGAAAGGCTGGGGGCCGAAAGGCTACGGAAAGTGTAACAGAAAGTATGCCGCCGAAAGGGCAGGCTGAAACATCAGATTTGAGATCTGGTCGTGGTGAGGAGACTCATCATTAGCGACAAACCCTATCCGAAGCAAGGCAAAAGCAGGTGTGATTCTGTTCTCCGCAGAGCCTGCAGTGAGCTGCTTGAGGAGTCTGGTGACAGACTTCCTAGATGAATGATTGTTCGCGACAGGATCCGGCTTATCGTCTTCCCAATTTTTGAATTTTAACACAGGATTAACAGGATCGTAAACGACAGGATAGACAGGATAATTTTCTTACATCCTGTCTATCCTGTCGTTTACGATCCTGTTAATCCTGTTTTTTTATCGTTCATTGCTTAATGCACTTTTGCAGCGATGCACTCAAATTTTCTTAACCAAAGAGAGGCAGATTCGTCATTTTCAAATTCCCGCATGTCGTTAAGCCACGTTTCGCCATTTTCATAACCAAATTTTTGAATGGTCTCCGGCGGCAAACCTAACTTTGGAATTTTTTCCAGTGCTTGTTCGACCCCTTTTCGAAACAAGCTCTTTTTTAACTGACCCTCAATCGGGGCGTCATAGAATCGCGACTCACAAGAAACAACTTTATCTATTGTTGAAAGATGGTTCATAATTCTATCAGAAGTATCTTTGTGAGACTGTTGTAGCCGGTGCTGCAAAACAACCATTTTGTTCCAAGCATCCATTCCTTTATTCCATTGACTCACAAATTTAAAATGTGACCCGCATTCTCCAATAATCACAAGTCCGCCGGGTTTTACCATGGTGAGCAGTTTGTCTACCGCACCTTCTGGATCTTTCAGATGGGAAATAACAAAGCGGCAATGTACAATATCGAAAAGTTCCGGATGTTTTTCTTGCAATTCTTCAAGATGAAAAATATCGCAAACATCCCATGCTATATTCGTCAGCCTCTTTTCTTCTGCAGTTTTTTTTGCGATGCTAATTTGTTCGGGATATAGGTCAACTCCGACAAACTCTATCTCTGGAAATATTGAAGCAAACAGGGTTGTTAACCCCCCTGGTCCGCAGCCAACATCGAGAAATTTAGCGCTTTTTGGGATCCCATGAGATGATACTTGAGATGATAGCCAGTTCACAGAACTTTCATTAACTATAGCTCCGAGGGCATTGATTCTCTCCAGATCTGATTCACCAACTGGGATCAAATAGCTTTTTGGCTTGGCTCCAGGTTTTTCAAGGACTACTGAAACTGTTTTATCCTTACTCTCCAGATCATATTCACTATCGGAAAACCAATGGCTTTCCGCCTTGGCTCCTAGATTTTCAAAGATTGTTTGCATTTTTTTTGTCCTTGGTTAAAAGGACATGCATAATTAAGTTTTTATTTATTGTCAAAGAAAATGGGGTCAGATCTGACCCCGTTCTAAAGTGATGAATTATAAATTCTAAATCAAGTTCTTCCAATTCTATACATCTTTTGGCTGAAAAAAAAAGACAGGATTAACAGGATCGTAAACGACAGGATAGACAGGATGTAAGAAAATTATCCTGTCTATCCTGTCGTTTACGATCCTGTTAATCCTGTTATTTTTGTCAGATCATCTGCAATCGAATAAAAATGACTTATAATGTTGATTGTCGGATTTCATGAGCCGTGATCGCAAAGGCGTTGGCGACGTTTAACGAATTCTTGCGGCCAAATAGGGGGATAGTGATCAGAACGTCAGCCTGAGATATCAAGGCATCCGAACATCCGTACTCTTCATTGCCAATGGCTAGGGTAAAACTTTCCGGGAATAGAAAATCGTGAATGGGAATCGCATCGGGACTGGTTTCCAACACAATTAAAGGTCGTGGAAGAGAAGCGATGTCTCCTTGCCTCCAGTTCACCCATTCGTGAGCTCCCATGGATGTATCTTGCACTTGTTTGTGAGAAGGGAGCGGTGTCATGCCTCCAAAAATTACAATTCCTAATGACAGGGCTTCTGTTGTGCGGAGAATGCTCCCCACATTATGTGCCGATCGAATATTTTCAAGATAGATAGTGATGTTTAAGGGCGGTGAAGCTTCTATTTTGTCTTGGGTGTGAATTGCGGGTAACAGGTTGTGCTCTTTTAATGAGATTCGAGTTTGATGGATGTGGTGATGGTAGGCGTCAGCAATGTTTTTGATGTTATTGGTGACGGGTTGGAGATTCATCCAACTCATCCAGTTGAGGTAAGTTTTCCAGAGGTCGTGGGGATTATGATGGTTGAAAATCTTTTTTAAAAGGAGCGCGCATTCTTTGTGTTGTTTTTCCAGAGTTTGAGAAAGGAATTTTTTTTGCGTGTACTTAAGTTTTGGCTTTTTGTTCGATATATTCTGCATAAGGTCCCTGGAACACTTCGATGCCGTCTTCGGTAAAGATGATCAGTTTTTTGGCGACTGTTTCAATGAGGTCTCGGTCATGACTGACAACTAAGACGGTTCCTTTATATTCATTCAATCCCCAAGCTAAGGCTGAAACTGCTTCAAGATCGAGGTGATTGTTGGGCTCATCGAATATGAGCGTGTTGTGTTCTAAAAGCATCATTTCCGCGAGGATCACTCGGGCTGTTTCTCCTCCGGACAAAGTTTTCACAGCTTTAAAGGCGTCGTCTCCACCAAACAACATTTTTCCCATGACACTTCGGACTTCTTGATCATAGACCCCTTCGCGACGACTTTTGATCCAATCAAATGCGTTGAGATTGGTACTCTTGTCAATCACATCGTGGTGATTTTGTGGGAAATAGGCGATTTGGGCTTGATGACCCAGTTCCACTTTCCCTGAATCGGGTTCGAGATAGCCTGTCAGCATTTTAATCAAGGTGGTTTTCCCAAGACCGTTGGCTCCGATCACCCCAACTTTATCTCCTTTTTCCAATTCAAACGAGAAGTTTTTGATCACGTTATTACCATCGTAAGATTTGCTGATGCTATCGGCTTTGAGGACAATTTTTCCTGGAGCTTTTTCGGTGGGAATAAAACGGATATAGGGACGTTCAATGTTGGATTTCTTGAGTTCTTGAGGTTGTAGTTTCTCCATTTCACGCTTTCGAGATTGAACTTGGCTGGCACGTGTACCGGCTCCGAAGCGAGCAATGAATTCTTTCAGCTGAGCAACCTTTTTCTCACGTGATTTGCCTTCGCGTACTGCCTGATCTCGGACACTGGTCTTTTGAAAGACCATTTCGTCGTAGTTTCCGGGGTAGACAATGATGGTGTCGTAATCGATATCGGCAATGTCTGTGGTGATGGCATTGAGGAAGTGGCGGTCGTGGCTGATGACGATGATGACACCTGTGTAATTGTGAAGAAATTCTTCCAGCCAGCGAATGGAGTCCATATCGAGGTGGTTTGTGGGCTCATCGAGGAATAAGGCTTGGGGTTCTCCAAAAAGCGCTTGGCAAAGGAGGACCCGGAACTGGATATCAGTTGGAATTTCTTTCATTTTGAGGTGATGATGCTCTTCCGGAATTCCCATCCCTGCAAGAAGCATCTCGGCATCGGATTCGGCGCTATATCCATTTTCTTCGACCACAATCCCTTCAAGATCACCGAGGCGCATACCAACTTCGTCGGTCATTTCCTGCTCATAAAGTTGATCCCGTTCTGTCATGGCATCCCATAGGCGCTGATTCCCCATAATGACTACGTCGATCACATCATAATCGCGGTAGTCTTCAATGTTCTGGCGCAGCATTCCAACACGGTCGGGGAGGGCGACGGTGCCACTGGAAGGGGTTTCCTCACCATTAATAATTTTTAGAAGAGTCGATTTGCCGGCTCCGTTGGGGCCAGTGAGACCATACCGGTTTCCTTGGTTGAAGGTTGCGGTGACTCCGTCAAAGAGGATCCGGCTGCCGAATGACTTAGAAATTTCTTGTAATGTGACGCTCATGGTAAGAATCATAGCGGAAAAGGGAGAAAAAAGCAAGTTGCTAAATTAGTATTTTATTACATAGAATGAGGCCTATGGCTCAATTGCTTATTGTATTACTTCCAATTTTGATTGCGGATATGATTAATCCTGTCTTATTAGGAGGAACTATCTATAGTCTTGGTTCGCGTCACCCCTTTATCAACACGTTTGCCGTTTTATTGAGTTTTTTTGTGACCTACTTCCTTGCCGGATTAATCATTGCAGTTTCCTTAGAAACTTTGACTGATTATTTTCATATACCTCACTACTTTGATTATATTCTTGAGCTCATTGTGGCTGCGGCCCTTTTTTACTTTGCTTGGAAACAATATCGAGCCGGCGATCAGCATCCGGAAGAAAAATTGAAAAGAAATGAGGGGATG
>JAAKFL010000130.1 GCA_011065065.1 Chlamydiota bacterium
ATCCTGTCAAATTTTTATTATTTTATTTTATTACTCAATAGTGTATAATCCATGGTATAATAAACCATTTTTTTATATTTATTGGATTGTATGTTTAATCTGACCCTTCGTAAAAAGATTTTTTTAAGTTATCTGGTTCTTTTCTTCGCGTTCATGCTGTTGATCGTCCCTTTTACCGATAATTTGGTGAAGAGAATTATCGTGAATTCGATGGATGATCAGGCTTCTGAGCTGATTGCCAAGATCTATAAGGCGCCGAATCATGAGGCTTTAGTCCGCTATTTGAAGGGGCAAAAGCCAGTTTTTTTCTTTCGAGTGGGGATTATCACAGATGAAAAGAAGGTTCTCTATGATTCCCATACAAAACGGGTTTTAGGAGCCGAATTTAGTCAGGAATTCGTGGTGCAGCATCCTGAAGTGATGGAGGCTTTTGAAACGGGTTCGGGGTATAACGAAGAGTATTCGGATATTCTCGAGCAGAAATTTGCCTACTATGCCAAAGCGTTTGATTTTCATGGGAAGACTTACGTTCTTCGAACAGCGTTTCCGTTTCAGTATGTGCAAAAGTTGCTGAATGATTTTCAGGTGGGATTTCTTCTATTATCTTCAGTCGGATTGCTATCTTTCAGTATCCTGACATGGTATGCCATTCACAGGTTGACTCGTCCGATTGAACAGATTATCACGGCGATTAAACCTTACGATGAGGGGTTCACCAAGACGATTCCGGAGATTGTGATTCACACCACCAATCCAAACGATGAATTTGGACGACTGGCTCATACGTTAAACTCTTTGTCATCACGAATTAAACGACAGATTTCAAATTTGGTGGATGAACGTCAGGAAAAAGAAGCGATTCTGGAATCTCTTGTTGAAGGTGTCATCGCTGTTGACAAAGATATGAATGTCACGTTTGTGAATCATATGGCTTTGCAACTTCTCGATTTTGATAAAGATGAGCTCTTAGGATCTAACTTTAAAGTAGCCAATCAACCTGAATGTGAAGAGTTGTTGCTCAGTTGTCATGATGCAGAAGAGCCAAAGATTACTTCGGTTCAGCTTGGAGAAGGAGCTCATACGGTCTACTTAGATTTGATTGCCATGCCGATTAAAGGTAAGCACGGTATGGTCCTAGTTTTGCAAGACAAGACGACTCAGTACAAAATCAGCCAAATGCGAAAGGATTTCGTGGCTAATGCGTCGCACGAGCTGAAAACTCCGATCACAATCATCATGGGATTTGCCGAGACGCTGCATGATGCCCCCGAAATGCCAAAAGATAAGGTTATGAACATCACGGGGAAAATTGTGGCGAATGCTGAGCGGATGAATAATGTCATTCAGGATCTTTTAATCTTATCCGACATTGAAAATCTCCCGTCCTCTAGATTAACTGAAGTGGATCTCCATGAGCGTGCTCAACACTGTCGTGAAACTCTTTTGACCGTGTTCAAAGATGCCACAGTGGTGATCGAAAAAGAAATGGATGATGATCCTGTGATGATTGCCGATCAGTATTTGATGGAATTGGCGATTAACAATTTATTCAATAACGCGGCCAAATATACAGATGGTCCTGCTGAAATCGCAGTCACTATCAAGCGTGATAAGGGACACTTGATTTTCTCTGTTTCCGATAAAGGGTTGGGAATTCCGGAAGCCGATCTCGAGTTTTTGTTTCAGCGATTCTATACTGTGAACAAAGCTCATTCTCGTAAAATGGGAGGCTCCGGATTGGGTCTTTCGATTGTCAGTACCATTGTCGAAAAGCATTTCGGCGAGATCTCAGTGGAGTCTGAGGGCTCCGGAAAAGGAACTACCTTTACATTGAGACTGCCGATTGAGCGTCCGTAACGATCTTCGCGGTTAATTTTCCTTATCCACTTTTATTCAAGTCTCTGTTATGAATTCGGTAAAGAACCTTAACCGGATTTAAGATCATGAGCATTGATACCAAAGCGATTACAGAAACCGTTTCCAAAACCGTCCCTAAATTTCACGAAGCACAAAAAGAGGTTCACAAAGTCATCGTGGGTCAAGAACATGTGGTGAAAAGCATGCTGCTGGCTCTTTTGGCCGATGGTCATATCCTGGTGGAGGGCCTCCCCGGATTGGCTAAGACTTTGTGCGTCAATACTCTTGCGAATGTCATTTCTAGCGATTTCAAACGGATTCAGTTCACTCCGGATCTCCTCCCTGCTGACTTGACGGGAACGACAATCTACAACCAGGCAGAGGGAAAATTCACTGTCAAAAAGGGGCCGATATTCACTAATATTCTCCTGGCAGATGAAATCAACCGGGCTCCTCCAAAAGTTCAGGCGGCTTTGCTCGAGGTGATGCAAGAGCGTCAAGTGACGATCGGAGGCAAGACGTTCGAGACTGGAAAGCCTTTTTTGGTGATGGCCACACAGAATCCGATCGAACAAGAGGGAACATATGTTCTCCCCGAAGCTCAAACAGATCGTTTTATGATGAAGGTGTTGATTGATTATCCCTCGAAAGAAGAAGAAAAAGAGATTATACGAAGAATGGGAAAACTGATGAACCTCCCTAAAGCCAATGCGGTGATTTCCACTGATGATATTCTGGAAGCAAGGAAAGTGGTGGATCAAATCTATATCGACGATAAAGTGACCGATTATATTCTCGAAGTAGTCTTTGCCACGCGTTTTCCGAAGGAGCACGGAGTCGACATTGAAGGGCTGCTGCAATTTGGAGCTTCACCCCGTGCCAGCATCGCACTTCAAATCTGCGGAAAGGCACATGCGTTTCTTGAGGGACGAGGATATGTGACACCACATGACATCAAGAGTATTGGCCATGAAGTCTTGCGTCATAGGATCCGACGTTCTTACGAAGCTGAGGCCGAAGAGATCTCTCCTGATGATATTTTAGATAAGATCTTTTCTACAATACAAGTTCCCTGATGGAAAAAACGACCAAAGAAATCTTCAAACGGATTCGCCGTATCGAAATCACCACCACGAAGCTGGTGGAAGAGCTCCTTGCCGGTGCTTACCGGTCTGCATTTAAGGGAAATGGAATCGAGTTTGAAGAGGTGAGAGAGTATATTCCCGGAGATGACATTCGGACGATTGATTGGAATGTGACAGCACGGATGAATCGTCCCTTTGTGAAAACATTTCGGGAAGAGAGGGAATTAACAGTTTTTTTGATGGTGGATATTTCCGCATCATCTCGCTTTGGATCGAAAGATCGAATGAAAAGCGAACTGATTGCCGAAATTTCTGCGGCCCTTGCCTTTTCGGCCATCAGAAATCAGGACAAAGTGGGGTTGATTCTCTTTTCTGATCAGGTGGAGCTCTATATTCCTCCTCGGAAGGGGAAGCGTCATGTTCTGCGTGTGATTCGCGATATCTTGATTTATGAACCCAAAAGGAAAAAAACGAATATCGCAACTGCTTTGCAATTTTTAGGAAATGTGCAACGGCGAACAGCGGTCTGTTTTTTGGTTTCCGATTTTTTGTGTCCCTCAAATTTTCAACACGAGCTCAAGATCAATGCCAAACATCACGATTTGATTTTGTTGGGAGTCAAAGATCCATTGGAAAAATCATTTCCTCCGTATTCGCTTGTGACTTTACGAGATCTCGAAACAGGGGAAGTGCGTGTGGTGGATTCAGGAGACGCAGAAGTTCAGGCGGGGTTTCATGAGCAAATCGAGATCCAGCAGGAAAGTTTAAAAAAGTTAGTGAATCGATTAGGGATTAGTTTTCTGGAATTTAGTACCCATCAACCTTACGCAGCGGCGATCCGTCAGTTTTTTAAGGAAAGGGGGAAAAAACGGTGAACCGATTTCTGTGGATATGTCTTTTGCCTGTTGCTTTGTGGTCTCAGACCATTCAGCCACCTGTAGAGTTCCATAAAGGTCCCATGATGGAAGTGGATCAACAGATCCGGGATGAGTGGATGGATGGACCAAAAGCGTTGGCAAAGGAAGCCGTGCGGAATGAAGAGATTTTTGAGGAGCATCAGTTTCCCGCCATTCAAGTTCTCATAGCTCTCATATTGATCACGCTGATTATTCTCGTCATCATATTTCATGATACCCTTTTTGATTGGATTAAGAAAAAATGGACGAAACAGCTGTCACCACGTGAAATCGCTTTAGAAAAAATCAAGCAAGCGGATCAATTGGAGAATTTGAGTGATCGCTATAATTTATTAAATGTGACATTGAAAGAAACTCTGGAAGAAGAATATCGCTTCCCTGCGACTGAAAGCACACATGAAGAAGTGCTGATAGAATTAGCCAAGCAGAAAATGTCGAAGAAAGATCAAATCGGTGAAATCTTCCATGAAATTGGGGCTGTGCAGTATCAGCATGAAGCACCAACGATCAAAGATTACCAGAAAATCAAAAGCACCTTCGAAAAACTTTTGAAATAAACACTATTATCGCCGCTAATATTGTAAATTAAAATAGTAGGGCTGAAAGCCCGATATTTGTTAGCCCAGGCAGTAGCGGAGCGGAGGCCTGGGAAAACGAATATAAAAAGATAGAGCCCTGAAAGGGTGACATTGACCGCGGCATATGCCACCCTTTCAGGGCTTTATATGATGTTTGAATGGTCCCAGGCCTCCGCTCCGCTACTGCCTGGGCTGACAAATGTCGGGCTTCCAGCCCTGCTGAGTTTACTTCATGATATTAGCGGAGATAGCCGCTCGGGGCTCCAAGAAATATTTTAATCATTTTCCTTATAACCATGAAACGCGGCTTCAATTCTCCACCCATTGGGATCAATAATAAACGCTCCATAATACCCGGGATGATAGTGAGGTCGTGGACCCGGTTCTCCGTTATCAGTGCCTCCAAGCTCTAAACATTTTTGATACCAGGCTCTGACTTCATCAACACTTGAAGACGTAAAAGCGACATGGAATCCCCGGGCTTTGCCCACAGATTCCTCCTCATTAGGAGAAGTTTCAATAGAGATCCAGAAAAAAGGCTTGCCGTCTCGGCCGTAACCAGCAACTCGGTACTCTTCTGTTTCAAAATTCATCATGCGCTCAACACCTAATATCGCGAGTGTTTCATCATAAAATTTGAGACTTTCATCAAAATTTTTTACTGAAAAAGATATGTGATCGATCATGATAAAGCTCCAAAGTTATTGTAAGTGATACGATGTTAACTTATTAGAAAATTAAAATCTAGCCTTAACAAATGGGTTTTTATGCCTAAAATCATGAAAATCTAAAGGTTAAGTTTAAATTTTCATTAAATTATTGAATCTGATATCATGAAAATTTAAACCTATTGTATAGATTTTCATGTTATGGCTCTTAGAGAACGGTTACATTATCTTGAACGGATCGATTTTTCATTTTCGGTGAACCCGGTTGTGGCCTTGCTAGGTCCACGCCAGTGTGGGAAAACGACATTGGCTCGGATGTATTTGGAAATGGAGAATGGGAGGCGACAAGTTCATTATTTTGATTTAGAAGATCCTGAAGATCTTATGCTTCTTCAAAATCCGAAACTTGTATTAGGGCCGTTAGAAGGATTGATTGTTATCGATGAAATCCAGAAACTTCCTGAAGTGTTTCCTTTAATTCGAGTTCTTGTCGATGCACCGAATAACAAAAAGAAGTTTTTGATTTTGGGTAGTGCTTCCCGAGATTTGATTCAGCAGAGTTCTGAAACTCTTGCGGGGAGGATCAGTCATATTGAATTAACGCCTTTTTCATTAGGGGAAGTTCAAGATTTAAGAAAATTGTGGATAAGGGGTGGGTTTCCCAAATC
>JAAKFL010000131.1 GCA_011065065.1 Chlamydiota bacterium
GGGAACGAAAAGCCCAACCTGAGCCACAGGAAGAGGCCAAAGAGAAGACTGAAGCAGAGCAGCCACAATCTGTTAAGGTCGATGAACAAAAGCCCGCTGAGCCTCAAGAGGAGGTCATTGAAGAGCCTCCCGAAGAGCCAGAGGGACCACCTAGGTATTTAATCAAGTTCAACAATGTGAAGATGTCGGAGTACATTGGGTTTGTGAGCAAGATCACCAGCAAGAACTTCATCTTCGATCCTGCTGATTTGAATTTCAATGTCACCATTGTTTCCAACGAGCCGACAACGATAGAAAACATCATTTCGGCGCTGTTGCAAGAATTGCGATTCCGTGGACTGAGCATGGTTGAGGTGGGGAATAACATTATCATTCACCAGCAACTTGGCATTAATTCTCCGGCTCAGGTGGTTCCTGAAGGTGAGACACCTCCTCCCGAGCTAGAGATCGTGACGCAAGTTTATCGCATCCAGAATACTGATCCATCGACAATCGCGACGATTATTCGCCCGATGATGTCTCTAAATGCCTTGATCGAACCAATAACTGAATCAGGGCACTTGATAGTCACCGGATTGAGAACGAATATCAATCGCATCACTGATTTGATAAATAACATTGATTCTCCTTCTGACGGTCTTGAAATTGGAGAGTATCAATTCCAAAACCTTCCGGTCTCACGTGCCATTCAGATTGCCCGGGAATTGATTGCTCCGATTGCAAAAGATCGCGCAGTTGTCTTGACTCCTCTTACAAACAAAAACGTCGTCTATGTTGTGACCACTCCATCGCTTCTGGCACAAGTGCTCAAGATCTTCCAAAAAATCGATAAAAATGAAGAACTCCCCTCGACTCGTTTTGATAAGGATGACCAGGGTAGGCCGATTGTTCGAGAAGAATTCCTTGATAAGGAAGATCTTGAAAGGCAAAAAGAGGAAGAGAAAGCCCGAGCCCAACGTGCTGCCAAACGGGCTCAAACTGGACCTTTAGGTTCAGTTGAAGCGACCAAGTTCTACATTCACAAGTTACAGTATCGAAAAGGTGAACAAATTCAGCAAGCATTACAAGCTGTGGCCACCAGTTTACAAGATGTCGCTGCAACGGCTGAAGCAGAAGATACTGAGCTGATCTCAACAATCAACAGTGTTCAATGGATTGAATCAACTAATTCCTTAATTTTCACAGGAACTCAAGCAACTCTTGAGAAGATGAAAGAATTAATTGACGAACTTGACACCGCTTTACCTCAAGTTCTGATCGAGATTCTTGTTCTTGAAGCGACAATTGACGATTCACTTTCATTCGGAGTCGACTGGGGAACACGGTTTAGAGAGCTCCATGCTGCAGGTTCCCAGGCATTCATAGGACAAGAGTCTACCCTACCAGCGGCACTTGATTCATCAATTCCTACGTCGACCCTCAACGCGAATAACCTTGCGAGAACTGCAGGTTTTAACATTGGTGTCATTGGAAGGATAATTACCCGTGGGGCTTGTGACTTTACTTCCATGGGTGCTGTAGTACGGGCACTCCATACCGACAGACGCATCGATGTCTTGCTCAACCCACGAATTGTTGTGGAAGACAATGCCGTAGCCGAATTCTTTGTAGGAATTAACACCCCCTACTTGACACAATCCATTGCGAATGAGTTCGGAAACGTCATCACTGGTAACTTTGAATATAGAGATGTCGGTTCCACAATTAAGATTACTCCTCTTATTGGAAATAACGGCATCATTACGATGGATATTGAGCAGGAGATCAGCAGTCCTGTTGCCACTAATGAATTGTTGCTTGGCTCGACAACAGGAACTGCCACAACTGTTACCGCTGAAGGTGCCGTTGTCCCACTAGATGAAACCGGGGGTGGAGGGGGTTCTTCTGGTATTGGGCCCACGACCCGAAAGAGCACGACCAAAACCCGTATCCACATGCCTGATGGTTACTTCCTGATATTAAGTGGTCAGATACGGGATGAAAAAGAAGTCATACGCACGCAGATTCCTTGTATCGGGGGAATTCCATGGCTTGGAGCTTTCTTCAGTGCCCAGGACACCAGAATTGACAAGAAAAATCTGATGATCTTCATTCGTCCTCAGATCGTCGACATTGAGCGCATCAACCTAGTGACGAAACGTCAGCAAGACCAGTGGACAGAAGCCAAACGCGAACACAAGCGTTGGCAGTACGAAGTTGACGAAGCACTTGAATGGTTCAATGTCAAAGATCCTTACTGCGCCCCTGAAGAACGAAGGATTAGAGAATAACGAACACCTATGATTCGCCACAGCCTCACATTGTTTCTCCTTGCCGCTGTTTTTGTAGGATGTAATCCCAAGGCCTATGACATTGATTCCTGTGTGTCCTATGAGCCCACAGAATCTTATATTCAAAATCTCCCCTCATCATTCGATCCCCTTTCACCTGAAGAACAACAGACTGATTGGGGGCGAGAGCTTCACATTGCAAACCGCTTTGGCCCGGACCTAGATCTCTATCGCGCCATTACCGGTTACAAGCGAGCCTTAATTCTCATTCCAGACGACAACGTAAGAAGAAACCAAATCGAGTATGACATTCTTTACAGCTATTTTCTTGCGGATAAGTATCAAGAAGTGGTGGAAAATTTTGAGAAAGGAACATTATCACAGGTCCTTCAAGAATTTCCTGCTTTTAAAGATCTCTTAGTGATTCTCTTTTTCTCCTATGATAAAGTCAACAATCCCTATCGACGGGATGCGATTCTACAGCTGATTTTTCAACACGACCCTCAACTTGCTGAAGATCTTCAGATGTCTCTGGCAATTTCAGAGGGAAATCTTTGTGAGATCGCTAATCTCGAACATCGCCAGAGTCAAGGATATCGGGATATCATTTGTCAGTACCAAAGCCAAACGCTATCGGTCCAGAAAGCTCAAATTTACAATGCCCTGCTTCCCGGTGCGGGCTACCTTTATACCGGTCAGAAACGAACGGCGATCACCGCATTTCTTCTCAATGCCGCCTTTATCACAGCCAGCTATGAGTTATTTCATAATGGTTATCCGGCGGCCGGAGTCATCATGACGAGTTTAGAGTTTGGGTGGTATTTTGGGGGGATAAACGGAGCGGGCTTAAGTGCGAAATATTATAACGACCAGGTGTACAATTGTTATGCGCGAGAGGTCATGCAGGATCAACACCTCTTTCCAATACTGATGTTACAGAGGGCGTTCTGATGAAAAAAATATTGATTTTAACTCTTCTATGGAGTGCGTCCCTATTTTCCGATCCATGGGGGAAAGATGCCGACCTGTTGTCTCCGAAATCTGGCTGTACAGCTCGGAAAAATAATCTGATTGTCAAATTTGCGGAAGTGATGATCAAGTTTCATCAAAATAACATTTCTAAAACTGATGGTCCGCGCAGTCATTTTGTTCCGAGTAGTTCGCAGTATACATTGGAGTCGATACAGAAGTATGGATTCTTCTATGGGTTTCTTCTGGGGTGTGATCGTTTGATGCGGGAGAACGATGACCCGTGGATTTATCCTACGACGCAGGGAAAGTATAACGAGCTCAAATACGACCCTGTCAGATAGACTTATAATTTTTAACCGCGAAGATCGCGAAGACCGCGAAGATGCGCGAAGAAACAGACCAACCTTAATTATTTTTTTAAAAATCTACTGCGTAAAGAGGTTATATCGGACACATTCATCGGAAAATCACTATGATTACTCCAGTCTTCGCGCATCTTCGCGGTCTTCGCGATCTTCGCGGTGAAAAATGTTCTAGATAGTTTCGTATAGGACACCAACAGCGAAATTCTTAAACGCTCCAGTCGGAATCAACCCCAAACAACATTCCAATGAGACAACATCTTCAGAGTGCGACCTCATGGCAATCTTTAGGTGTGCTTCCGATTGTTGTGATAAGGCACTTAAAGCACTCTTCCATTCGTCCTGACCATTTTGCATCAACCTAATGAAATCTTGAACAAACTTTTCAGGACTCCATCCCAAAATAGGTTTCGTCATGTCATTGGCAAAAAGGACCTCTCCTTCTTTCATCGAATAAATGATAATGATACAGGAAGTTTCACTTCGAAAGCTTTCGAATAGACGACGTTGATCAAGGGCCGAATTATCAATGGAAAGATCCCGAAAACGAGAGCTGGATGCAAATTGATTGGAGGTCAGTTTTTGCGCCATATTCACACACTTTTTCAACTGCATCAAGGCTTCTTGTGTATCATATTGTTTTAGAGCTGAAGACGATTCGAGTACATAGGGTGTTTTGTCTGTTTCCGTCTGCTCTTGCTGGGCATCTTCGACTGACTCAAATTCGGAAAGTTTCAGGAGAGTATCCAGATCATAACTCAGGTCGCTGATAGAATCCTGTAACTTCTCGATTTGATCCTGTTTTTTCTCCATTGTCGACCTCAGATCATTCACTGTCTGCGCATATTCAGCCAAAAGAAGATCTTTTTTGCGGAGCTGCTCTTGCGAATGATTAAGAAGAGACATATGTTCACTTTGAATCTTGTTATATTGCAGCTCTAGTTGCTCAAACTCAGTCTTCTTGGCATGCCACTTTTGTTTTGCAGCATCAATCTTCAACACCAGTTGTTCTTCACGACCATGGGCTTTTTTAATTGCCATTTGCAAGTGATGCAGCTCTTGTTTTTGGGGCGGAGCCGGAGTTTCAGGTGCCGAGGCAATTAGTGAAGTCATGGGAGTTTGCTTTAACGATTCCCACCATAAGAAGTTAAGAATCATAAAGATAGATCCAATAATTGCAATGAGAAGACTCACTGAAAAGACCAACCAGCCGTCTGAAATTTTCATATAGCTGATTGAGAAAAAAGTCAGAGCGAGAATCGGAACAAGATAAGTAGCCAAAATCGTGACAATAATCGACTGTCGCAATTTCTCCCGATCTTGGTACATGATAATCCGTTGTGAATAGTCATATTTTGTTATACTGGATTTTAGCCATTGGTTTGCCCTGGATTCTAGAGAGAGGTGGTTCTCTCAGAAGACAGGGTAAACAAAATGGCTAAAGTCCAGTTATATTCTCTAAGATAACAAATTAATGAATTCTTATCGACAAACCAATCGAACTTACTGACAAGTTAGGTTTCCACGGATTTTGAGAACTCACAGCACCAATTAAAACAAAAGAGGAATCTAGTTGATGACAGATATAACAACTGCTTTCCTGACTTTGGCAGGAAAAACCCACCTCTACTCGAAAGTCATTGGTAGTCAAAAGAATAAAACCTTTAACTGGGTTAAGATAGGGGTGGATTCCCATATCCAAGGGCTGATTGAGATGAATGGTGGTTTTCCCATCATCTGAACGGGACCAATCAGAAGGTAAAGGCATAAACTTACCCGAAGAGTAATAGTGGTCTTTTGAATCGAATTCAATGGTGCAAGGTGATTGAGAAAGTCGCAAAGGAAATTGCCCACCTACAAGGGAATCGGTATCGCTCACAATTGAATGATGCATGTTTAACGTTTCGCCATCCAATTCTGCAGTCGCTTGGATTTTGAACCCCTGCCCTTCTTTTTCGGCCAAAGGTGAGCCATTCCATTCATCTTTGCCTGTGATCGTTGCTGAGAGTTTCCCATCGGTGACTACGGCTGACCAAGGAGCATACCGTGCGATTCCGAAAGGATGTGTGTCATTGGGTATGCTGAAGTGGGGGCCAATGAAAAAAGGCTGTGTGGAATCCATCACTTCGCA
>JAAKFL010000132.1 GCA_011065065.1 Chlamydiota bacterium
CGCGAAGATGCGCGAAGAAATTGACTCATATCAATTAATCTTATCTAACACTATCTATATAAAATAGTTGTACCTAGAACTTAATATAAAAAAATATGTATGAATAAAGAGAAAGCTCGGGCATATTCCTCGGAAAATCACAATGAATGGCTCCAGTCTTCGCGCATCTTCGCGGTCTTCGCGATCTTCGCGGTTAAATTTCCTAAGACACTGATTTTCCCTTGAGCATTTTCCTGAAGGTTGCTAATGTAGAGCCTTCAAAATGGGATTTACACATGACAACAATACTTGAGAAAAATCACACGCTACAATCTCTTAAGAATGACTTTTTAGAGAAAGTAGCATCAAAACAAATCACCGTCGGAGTTATCGGCTTAGGGTACGTCGGGTACCCCCTAGCTCTTAGCTTTGCTGAATCCAATGTCCGAGTGGTGGGCTTCGACATTGATACCAAAAAAATTGAAGCGATTGAGCGCAATGAAAGCTACATCCACTACATCAGCGAAGAGAGGCTCCACCTCGTACGTGAAAAGAATTTCTTAAAAGCCACGACTGATTTTTCCCAAGTGGCCCAGTGCGACGCCCTCATCATTTGCGTCCCTACTCCCCTCAACGAACATCTTGAGCCCGATCTCACTTACATTACCGAAACCTGTAAATCCCTCGCGCCTCACCTCACGAAAAACACTTTAATCTCACTCGAAAGCACAACTTGGCCGGGAACATCAGATGAAGTGGTCAAACCTCTTCTGGAAGAAGGTAGCGGGTTAACTGTTGGCAAAGAACTCTATCTCTGTTTTTCACCAGAACGAGAAGATCCCGGCAACCAAAAATACAAGTGCAAAAATACTCCGAAGCTATTGGGAGGCTACAACGAAGACAGCCAAGAAATTGGAAAAGAGGTTTACTCGCTCATTGTCGAAGAAGTGGTCACGCTCAGTAGTATGGGAGTCGCCGAAGCGGCTAAACTCTTCGAAAATATTTTTCGCAGCGTCAACATTGCCTTGGTCAATGAGATGAAGGTTATTTTAGACAAAATGGGAATCAGTGTGTGGGAAGTGATCCACGCAGCGTCGACAAAACCCTTTGGTTTCATGCCATTTTGGCCGGGACCTGGATTGGGTGGTCACTGCATTCCGATTGATCCATTTTATCTTTCGTGGAAAGCCAAGGAGTTTGGCATTACGACCCGTTTTATCGAATTGGCAGGTGAGATCAATCGGGGCATGCCGAAGTTTGTGATTGAGAAGGTGCAAGATTGCCTGAATCAGTATGGTAAGCCTGTGAATGGGTCTAAAATTTTAATTTTAGGTTTATCCTATAAGGCTGATATTGACGATATGCGGGAAAGTCCGAGTTTGGAGCTGACTCGGCTCCTTGAGGCCAAGGGAGCCCAGGTCGATTATCACGACCCCTATTTCCCTGAAATTGGTCCTACCCGGGAATATATGGAGTTGCAGGGGAGGAAGAGCCAAGAATTATCTTCAAATTATGATTGTTTCCTAATTGCCACAAAACATAGTTGTTTTTCTGCTGAAAAAGTATTATCATACAATGTACCAGTTGTCGATACCCGTAATTTAATTCCTCGACAAGAACATGTTTTTCAGGCTTAGGTAATATGGACTTCATAGATTTAAAAACTCAATATAAGAAATATAAAAAAGAAATTGATACTGCCATCCAAAACGTCTTGGATACCAGTAAATATGTGCTTGGTCCCCAAGTTCATGAAGTGGAGAGATCCCTCGCAGAATTTGTGGGTGTGAAGCACTGCGTTACCGCTTCTAGTGGTACAGATACGTTACTGATGTCGATGATGACATTAAATATTGATCCGGGCGATGAGGTGATCACCTCTCCCTTTACCTTCATTTCGACAGTCGAAACGATTTCATTGCTTGGCGCCAAGCCAATCTTTGTCGATATTGACCCAGATACTTTCAATTTGAATATTGACCAGATCGAACAAGTGATCACTCCTCAGACAAAAGCGATTATGCCGGTGAGTCTTTTTGGTCAGATGCCCGATTTAGACAAGCTCAATATCATTGCAGCGAAGCATGGGATTCCTGTGATTGAAGACGGAGCTCAAAGTTTTGGAGCCACACTTCGCGGAAAGAGAAGTTGTGGAATCACCACAATAGGATCCACCAGCTTTTTCCCTGCAAAACCCTTAGGGTGTTATGGAGACGGCGGTGCTTTGTTTACAAACGACGATGAGATTGCAGAAACCTTACGGATTATCCGAGTTCATGGTGGGCTGCAAAGAGATCATTACATCAGACTGGGAATGAATGGACGTTTTGATACCATTCAGGCGGCTGTCATTCAAGCGAAGCTCCCCCATTTCCTTACTGAGCTGAAAGCTCGGGAGCGTATTGGCAAACGTTATACGGAATTATTAGAAAATTGCTGTCAACCGCCAAAAGTTGCAGAAGGATGCACATCGAACTATGCGATTTATACGATCCGCATCCCAAACCGTGATCAGGTCGCGGCATTTTTGAAGGAAAAAGGAATTCCAGCACCTGTATACTACCCTGTACCGGCTTATGCTCAACCTGTTTTCAAATCTTTGAATGTGAACAAGAAAAATTTTCCGATTACGGAACAAGTTTGTGATGAGGTTTTGAGCCTCCCAATGCATCCCTGGCTCACGGAAGAAGCACAGGATTTTGTTGTGGAATCAGTAAAAGAAGCGGCGGCAGTTACCGTGTAGAAAAGGTCGGATATGTCTGAAAAAAGAACATTAGCTTTAGTAGGCGCGGGATGTTGGGGAAAGAACCTCGCCCGTAATTTTTATGAGATCGGAGTCCTCCACACGATTTGTGATACCAATGAAGCTTTATTGGACACTTATCAAGAGAAGTATCCTGAAGTTAATGTGACTTCCAATTTCAGCCACATGCTTGAAAATGATGACATTCAGCAAATAGCCATTGCTGCTCCGGCCTTTCAACATTATCAACTGGCCAAACAGGTCCTATTAGCGGGAAAAGATGTTTTTGTTGAAAAACCACTATGTTTAGACAGTGCCGAAGCGAAAGAGCTCATTCACATTGCAGACGAACAAGGTTGCATTCTGATGGTGGGTCACATTCTCCATTTTCACCCCTGTGTCCGAAAGCTTCAAGAGCTCGTCGCCCAGGGTGACTTAGGAAAAATTCAATATATCACTTCGAATCGTTTAAACCTGGGAAGCTATCGCACAGAGGAAAATGCCTTATGGAATTTTGCTCCTCATGACATTTCGGTCATCTTATCGCTTTGCGGTCATCAGCTCCCTGAAAAAGTACGCTGCACAGGAGCCGCTTACCTTTCTGAAGGAGTCGCTGACAAAACGTTGACCACTTTAAAGTTTCCCGGGGATATCCAAGCCCATATTTATGTCAGTTGGTTGAACCCCTTTAAGGAGCAAAAGCTCACAATTGTGGGATCACACGGTCTTGCGGTCTTTGATGACATGAAGCCGTGGGGAGAAAAATTACTGCTTTACCGGAACCATGTGAGTTGGGATGAAGGGAACCGACCTGTTGCGACAAATCCAGAATCCGAAAGCATGGATCCTCCGCAACAAGAGCCATTGAAAGAAGAATGTCTCCACTTCCTCAAGTGCTGCCACGATCGCACGACACCTTTGACTGATGGTGATGAAGGACTGAAAGTGCTTCAAGTTCTCCAGGCAGCGCAAGACAGTCTAGAAGCGGACGGGAAATCGATGAATCCCGCCATCCATCATATCTCTTTAGATCGCAAATCATTCCAAATCCATCCAACAGCCATCGTCGACAAGGGAGCTCAAATTGGCCCGGAAACAATGATTTGGCACTTTAGCCATATTTCATCCGGAGCCAAAATCGGCAAAAAATGCCGCATTGGGCAAAACGTCTATATCGCCGCCAATGCTTGTTTAGGATCTAATGTAAAAGTTCAGAACAACGTGAGTGTTTATAGTGGCGTGGTTTGTGAAGACGATGTTTTCCTAGGACCCAGCATGGTTTTTACCAACATTATGAATCCCCGCTCTGAGGTTGTTCGCCGTGATCAATATGTGCAAACGCTCATCAAACGCGGAGCGACCATTGGCGCCAACGCCACGATCCTTTGCGGAATTGAGCTGGGCACCTATTGTTTTGTCGGTGCCGGAGCCACCGTGACCAAGGATGTCAAGCCATTTGCTTTGATGATAGGTTGCCCTGCCGAACAAAAAGGGTGGATCAGTCGTCATGGAGAAAAGCTAGACCTTCCCCTACAAATTGATGAAGATGAGGAAGTGTTGACCGAATGTCCGGAAACAGGAGAAATCTATTCCCTCAAGGGAGACCAAGTGAATTTGGTGGAAGCCGAAGAGGGCTCTCCGTCACAACATGAGTTTGTGAAAGTGAAATAGTATGTCTCAAAGGGTCCAAACATTCTATCGCACGCCCTCAAGAACAGATCAACTCATAAAATCCTTATGACACTACGTGCCACCACACTTTCTCACGCAAATCTCAAAGTTGATCGATTGACATGTTTCTTTTTTCTTCTGCTCCTGTTGGCGGTTTCAAGAGGTGTCTTAGAACTCATCGTGGCTAAGAAATTTGCCATGATCTTTCAGTTTGGAGGTTTGATGGCTTTCAGTGCAGTTCTCTTTTCTCCTCATCCGTTTATCATCACATCCAAGCAGAAATGGCTTCTTGCCATGATCCTGCTATTTATGACTGAGTCCTTCATTAGCTGCATCACTACCTTTTATAAAAATCAGACATTTATCTGGGTGGTTTACATCACTTTCAATGCAGGACTTCTTGGGATAGCTCTTGTGACAGTGAGAGATTTTCGTCCAAAAGAGTTGGCAAGGGGGATTGCCCTGATCATTTTATTGATCGGTTGGGTGCTAATGGGTGTGGGGGTTATCGAGCAAACACGACTGATTAAAATGGTGGGGTCAGGGGACATGTATTTGATCCGACCAGCCTCTTTAACGGGCAGTTTTCTCCATTACCCCATTCTCATGGCCCTGTTGGGTTACATATGTATCCAATGGTATACGCTGAGCAAAAAGACCCTTTACCTTTGGTCAGGATTCCTTTTTTGCTTCAGCACTATCATATCGTTTTCCCGATCAGGAGCCTTAATTGTCTTGGCCACAATCTTCTTTTATCCCCTTGTGTCTCCTTTAAAAAAATCGAAGAGAATTCTTTGTATCCTGTTCCTATTTATTTTATTCCTCGTATTTGCCTTTACAACATATACGAAAGAGAGTCGCAATTCACTTTTTCATAATATTGTGTACCGGGTGGTTTCGTCTGTGAATACAAAATCCTTAGGGAACAATGTTCGTATTAACATTTGGGATCGTGTCACAACGGAGTGGTT
The DNA here is from genome assembly GCA_011065065.1 of Chlamydiota bacterium. Classification (GTDB taxonomy): domain Bacteria; phylum Chlamydiota; class Chlamydiia; order Chlamydiales; family SLFE01; genus JAAKFL01. The sequence goes on from JAAKFL010000132.1 coordinate 5,365, forward strand.
GGATACCAACTTGCTAATTGGGGAAGAAGCGGGAGAGTACACGAATTCTTCGAATAACCTTCGAGCCAAGAAGCAAATGAATATGAATATAAGTAAGGTGACGGAATCCAGTGTGTTGCAGTTGTTGATGAATTTTGGGATTTTGGGGATGGTTTTGTTCTATGGAATTTTGTTTCAGATCATGAGATTTATCGAGCCTGAGCATTATTGGATGCGGGCGGTGTTTTTAGGGGCGATGGTGCAGACATTGGTGTATCAGTCGATTGAGGTGGTGCCGTTTATTGTGTTGTTGTTTTTGTTTCCGTGGATCTCGCAGAGTTTAAAAGCTCAAACGGAGATAAAAATTTAACGCAAAGCGAGCCAGT
>JAAKFL010000133.1 GCA_011065065.1 Chlamydiota bacterium
GGATTTCCTGTTCTTCTAGTTAATGTTCCCATGATAAAAAGTCGTGGTGAATGGACTCCTGATATCAATTATAATCACCTACAAAAAGCGCTGATTATTGCACTAGCAACAAAACCGTATTGTCTAACTGGGAATGAAATTAGATTTATCAGGAAATATTTTAAAAAAACATTAGAAGCTTTTGGGTCTGAATTTGGAGTCAGCCATGTAGCCGTCATTGACTGGGAATCTGAAAAAAATAATCCTGCTAAGATGAACCCTGCAACTGAAAAATGCATACGGTTATTTATTTTAGATTCTTCAGTAAAAGCAGACAAAAAATTCCGTGAAGGTTATCACGACGTTGAAATAAAAAAACTTGCCGAACAACAAAAAAGCAAACACAGAAAAAGGCGACAGCCTAGCCCGACTAAGCTTGATATTAAAGAGCTACAAATTGCGTGAATGTCAGAGGTCTGTCAGTGTCAGGGGTCAGACCCCTGACATTCAAAACTGCGCCCCTGCGTTTTATTTCTATTCCTAGAATTTTTGTTTGAGATCACGCATTTAACAAACTGTTATTTAAAGTTTTACACAAGTTAGGTTGACGCGTATGCGGTCTTAGCGTTTAAATTATAGTGCCCCAAATTACTTCTTTTAGACTTATTAGTAAAATAGTTTTTAAATTAATATTGAATAAATTCTAATGATTTTAATTTAGTTAAATGTTATAATCAAAAAACTTAATAATAATTAATTGTTTAATAAGTAAGGTTTTTTTTATGACGATTTTAACTTCATTGCTGTGGGGAAGTGAGGGTTCCTTTCAGATTTTAGGTGGTCACATTGCTTTTAATAATGAACCTCAAAAATTTGCAACTGATGTTAACTTAGATGGGGCTGGCCTCATTTCACGATTGGCCATCACGTGTCTCAAAAGAGAACCACTACGCCTACTGACTTTTGGTTATGTTCATGTGTTTGTGCATGAGATGAGTCATTCCATTGCGCATAAATTGCTTAAGAAAGGAAGTTTTGATGCTGTTGTTGATACGAGAAACTGTATGGGGTATACGAGGTTATATTCTTCTGGTTTAGCGAATTCTACTTGGAAAAATACCGTGATTAGTGCTGCTGGTCCAATGGGGGACATAGCTTTTTCTACTATCTTGTTAGTGGCTGCGACTGCGTTGAAAAGTTACATTTCTTGGCCCATTGCTTTGGCATTAGGAGGTGGAGCTGTAGTTTGGATAGCTGGAGAGCTTTTGTATGCTTATGTTTCCGCTTCCAAGGGGGATGGTGGGGATTTTGGCCAAATCAGAAAACAAGGTAATTGGCATCTTGCCTTAACAAGCACGGCAATAGTTGCTCAAACTGCCCTAGGAATTTTTGCAGCAATCTACTTTCTATAAAAAATATTTGATAAATTCCAAATATTTTGTCTATAAAATATTACCTTATGTGTACAATCACAGGCAATTGATTTTTGGAGGCGAGGTGCAATCACTATCAAATAGTCTACATTATGTCCCCACGATTAAGCATTTTAAGTTACTTGATAGAAAAAAAGACCTACAAACGTTTATTGAAAGATATATCCGTTCTCAAAATTGTCGCATTACCGATGTTACTTACAAAGAAGTTCTGAAAGCGGCTCATTGCGAACCGGAATTATCTAAGATGATAGAAGATTTGGGAAGCCGTTATGTAAAAAAACTTGTTGTTTTTGAACTAGAAAAAGAAAAGTTGAGTCGTCTCAACTTAGTCACAGATAAACTTTTTACGGAGTCATTGGAACAACGTCAAGATTTACTCGATTCATTTTCAAGTCCACTTTTAATTTCGATCATTTGTGATTTGAATCTCGATAATGGAGAAAAAATTGATAGTCTTTTTAACGAAAGGGCTGAGCTTGAAGTTTATCGTTTTTTGATGAACGAACCTCCTAAATATGATTTTTTTGATATTTTGCGTCGAGATTATGAGCTTTGGCTCAGAAAAAACCTTCCATCAATGATACCCAAAGTTTATGAACATTATGATGTTGAACTGAATAAATGTTCCGAGAAACCGCTGGAATTGGAGAAGTTAATTGACGAATTGAGCACTTCAGATTTGTCCGAAAAAGTTGAGGAATTAGCCTGTAGAGTTGAAGCAGAAGCCAAACCTCCAAACTTCTCTTGTTTAAGTTATCCTGATAGAAAAGTTTTGATTTATTCTCCAAATTTTACCCTGTCCGTTAAGCGCAACTCTACTGTTATTGTCACAATGATTTTATGTCTTCAAATATTTGGTTCCTGCTCAAGTACCTTTTCGAATTATCGTTATCGGAGCTCCTTAAATGTATCTGAGATCATAGTCAATCCCGATGCTTCTGAAAGTCGTGTCAGGCATTGTATAAGATACCTTTATAAGGATTTTACAAAGAGTCGAGAAGATCTTAGCAAATGCATTCGAGTTGAAAAGAGAAACAATAAAAGTATTAAAAGAGATGAAGAGTTGACTTTGCCTCTTGATTTTACTGGAATTTCTTCTGATAAATCCGAAGACTCCTCACCGAAAAAGAACTCATCACCTAAGATAAAAGGAATGTTTTCTTCACCTCGGTTGCGGAGAATAACAAGCCCTAAAAGGTTAGTTAAAGGATCTCATAAACGGACTCATTCCTCCCATTTATCGTATGTGAAAAATAGGAAGAGGGTGACAGTCTCTGCAAACTCTCTCTTAATAAATACGACTAAGAGTTCTGGTTTTCAAAGAAAGCTTTCTTCCAAGAGGCCATTAAAAACATTTAAGGATTTATCCCGTGAAATCGATGCCTTGATTCCTCATTTTATTGGAAGCTTGCAGGCCTATCAGGAAAATGATCTCATTGATCTGATAAACGAAAAACTTCAAGGATTTGAACATCTTTCTCTTCATCCAAAATATGAAAAGAAAGTTAATGAGAAAGTCAAAAGGTTTCTTCACTACCAAAAGGACATTGAAGATCTGATTCAAAATTTCTTGTATATTGATAAAGACACATATGAATTATCAAGGGTCTGTTCTTTGCCATTGATGGAGCAATTAAAGGATGACAATTTGACATTAAGATTGTTTTCCGAAAATATTTGTCGTCGATTGTTGGGAAGGAAACACCCAATGATCCCGGATTCTGAAAAACTTCGACGTCTTCTTCAGAGAATTTTTTATAAGATTTATGAAGCAGGATATCAGAATTTTATAAAATGTCATTCGGCAACAAAAGAAGATCTTCTGATGATATCAGAACTTGAAGCTAGAAGACTTTTGTGTCAAACGTTTCGTCCCATCCAACTATTTATTTTCCCTTATATATTGGAGGAAGATCGTCAACGGATTGTGCTCAATTTTTCAACTCTTTTTCCCAATTTAAACCAGCAAGAAGTTAGTGGCGGTTCTATTTCAAGTGCTTCAGGAGAATTTTTAATAATGGAGTGTACCGTGAAATCCCAGCTTTCTAAAAAAGATCCGGTTGTGACTGCTAGGATCGCGCGTGATGTATTGATCCTGAAACATGATCATTGCTTTCATCTCATTCGAAATTCGGAAGAAAATCCATTTGCTAAGCTTGTTTTCTCTGACTGGACTGTTCGTAACTTTAAGCGTGAAGAATGGATGAGATATTGTACGATAAAAAGTCTAAAGTTTGTCTATGGTGCATCTTTAGAACAAGTGGAGTTTGTGATCAAATGCCTGAGAGATGCCACTCACAAATGCAGGCACCAGGAATTTGAAGAGGATGATTTGAAAAAAATCATGTCTCTTATGGAAATTGAGACTCTGATGAACATGAAATAACCTTGAAATCTTTTGCGATTTGATCTTATATCGAGTTTATGAAGGTCATCGAAGAAACCAAGCAGGGGAACGCCCAAGGTCGTCAGGATCTTGCTGAGTGGGAGAAAGAAATAGGCGAAAATCTATACTTGAATGATGAGGATTTTCAGCATTCCGTCTCAATGTATCTTGGCGATCAAAGGCTCGAGAATGAACTGGTCGAGTTCGCAGAAAGAGTTGCCAAAGACCTAGACCCGCTTGTTCAAGAAAATCACCAGGCCCAGAATTTGCCCCGCATCGAGCATTATGACGGAGTGGGCCAAACAACCGAAAGGGTGGTTCATCATCCAAGTTACGCCGCTGCAGGAGATATCATCTATGGTTCTCGTATTATGGAACGGATGGCCAAGCCGGGAGGACTTTTAGAAGCTCTGACATTTATGTTTCTTTCGTCCCAAGCCGGAGAGGCGGGACATAATTGCCCTGTCGCCTGCTCTGCAGGCATCATTCGTGTCTTGCAAAAAGTCGAAGACTTTCCTCAAAAAGATTTCTTTATGAAAAAGCTTATCGAGCCCTCGTATAGAGATAATTTTACCGGAGCTCAGTTTGTCACTGAGGTGCAAGGAGGGTCGGATGTAGGATCTAATGCCGCTGAGGCTTACAAGGATGCGCAGGGAAGATGGCTGATTCAAGGAGAAAAATGGTTTTGCTCCAATGCGGATGCCGACCTGATTCTAATGACCGCGCGCTTCAATCCATCGGTTTCAGGAACCAAAGGGTTAGGGCTGTTTTGTGTTCCGGCAGTTTTAGAAACCGGCGAGCGGAATCACTATACAATGCGGCGACTCAAAGAAAAGTTGGGCACAAAAACTTTGGCCACAGCCGAAATGGACTTTCATGGAGCTCATGCGATTCCAATGGGATCTCCTGAAAACGGTTTTAAAGTGCTTATGGAAAATGTGCTGCATATTTCCAGAATCTTCAATGCATTCTGCGTTGTGGGTATGGGACGACGAGCGTTTCATATCGCTTTGTCTTATGCCAAGCATCGCAAAGCCTTTGGAAAGCCCATTATCAATTATCCACTTGTTCAAGAAAATCTGGCTCGAATCAAATCCGAAAACACGGCCCTTATGGCTTCGATTTTTGCCGCTACCAAGTTACAAGATGACTTTGATGTAGGAAAAATTGAAGGAGATGAGGCAAAACTTCTTCTGAGGCTTCTGGCGAATCTCAATAAGTACCTCACAGCACTTTGGGCTGTCGAACATATTCATCATTCTCTCGATGTTCTTGCGGGTAACGGCACGATTGAGAGCTTTTCATCCATTCCTCGTCTTTTGGATGACAGCATCATTTGCGAGAATTGGGAAGGAACCCACAATGTTTTGCGCATGCAAATTTTGAGGGATATTCTCCGTTACGAAATCGACAAGATTTTCATCAATCATTTACTGGAAGAAGGTAAAAATCCTAATGTGGATCGACTCAAAAGAGAATTGGAAGCTTTTAGATCATCGGGTCCAGAGCTACAAAGCTTGCAGATCAAGTCTATAGTCCATCAAATGGCTTTGATTTACGCATCTCTTCAACTTCAGACTGAATCTCAGCATCAATTAAAAATGGGCAACGATTCGAAAAAGCGCTGTCTCGATCTTTTTCTGAGAATTCATATGGACGAGAACAGTGGTGATATCGACCGCGAGTACCTTAATATGGTAGGTGCAATAGTTTCACTTCCATGATAAATAAGTCACTTCTTGGAGCCCCGAGCGGCTATCGCCTCTAATATCACAAAGAAAACTCAGCAGGGCTGGAAGCCCGACATTTGTCAGCCCAGGCTGTAGCGGAGCGGAGGCCTGGGACCATTCAAACATCATATAAAGCCCTGAAAGGGTGGCATATGCCGCGGTCAGTGTCACC
>JAAKFL010000134.1 GCA_011065065.1 Chlamydiota bacterium
ATGAAACTTTTAGGGGATTATTATCGAGTCGGTTTTGGTTGTAGGCCATCGGAAAAGCAGACCAAGTTGTGGTATCGTTTAGCGGAAGAAAACTCCCAATCGTATTCAAGATCAAAGTATGGTGCGGTGCGCAGCATTAGGGTCAGCGATTTTATTCCATAATGATTTAATAATTTCTTGGAGCCCCGAGAGGCTATCGCCGCTCATATCGTGAAGTAAACTCAGCAGGGCTGGAAGCCCGACATTTGTCAGCCCAGGCAGTAGCGGAGCGGAGGCCTGGGAAAGCATCCCTAAAATATCAAAGCCCTGAAAGGGTGACACAAACCGCGGTCAATGTCACCCTTTCAGGGCTTTGATGTTTTTTTGGTTCGTTTTCCCAGCCCTCCGCTTCGCTACAGACTGGGCTGACAACTGTCGGGCTTCCAGCCCTGCTGAGTTTACTCAGAAGTGCGCAGTCAAGCCTGCGTATTCCAAGAAGCAGTTAAATTTAAAGAAGATAGGGGAACTCGTGAAATCATTGATTTTATCTTCTCATATGCTAAAATGAAGGTACTTACACAGAAAGACTTCAGAGGCCAAAATGACGGCAACAAATAAAGACACACGCCAATATTTTAAAAGTGATCCGAACTCCGTTCTGAAAAAATTGGGAAAAGAAAAACTTTTCACCGCTCTTCGCCAAATGCTCCTCATTCGCAATTTTGAAACCCGAGCGGAAGCGGCCTATCAACAAGGCAAAATAGGAGGCTTCTTTCATTCCTACATCGGGCAAGAGGCGATCCAAACTGCTGTTTATGAAGTCTTCGGACCCAATAACTGGTGGATCACCACCTACCGCTGTCACGCGCTGGCTCTTCTTCTCGGTGCCACCCCGAATGAAGTGATGGCAGAGCTCTATGGCCGCGAAACAGGAAATGCTAAGGGGCGTGGAGGTTCCATGCACCTTTATACTGATCGTATGCTGGGTGGTTTTGGGATTGTCGGAGGTCACATTCCGGTGGCTCTCGGTGCTTCATTTGCTTTGAAATACCAAGATATCAAAGAGCAATTGGCTATCTGTTTCCTCGGTGACGGCGCGATGGCACAAGGGGCTTTCCACGAATCTCTCAACCTCGCCTCTTTATGGGACCTACCGTGTATTTACGTGATTGAAAACAATCAATGGGGAATGGGCACATCAGTTGAAAGGGCCCTTTGTTTCAAAAGGCTAGCAGAAGATATTGCTCCTGCCTATGGTATGAAGGGGTATTCGATCAATGGAATGGATTACACAAATTGCGTAGCGGCGTTCGAGCATATTAAGGAAGAAACCCTCAAAACAGGGCGCCCTGTGTTGATTGAAGCTGTGACAGAACGATTTAAGGGACACTCCGTCTCCGATCCTGGTCTCTACAGAACCAAGGAAGAATTCAATAAAATCAAAGAAAGAGACCCACTTCTTTTATTCCGTCATTATTTGGAAGAGATGGGAATTCTTGATGAAGAAACTTACAAAACTTTAGATAAAGAACAACGTGAAATTGTAATTGAGGCAATGAAATATGCTGACTCGTCACCCTGGCCAGACCCGATCACTCTCGAAGAGGATGTCTTCTCGAAATAAGAAGGACGTTATGGCAGACAAACAGACAATAGACACTCGTGAGGCGATTCGCCAAGCCATGGATGAGGAAATGGAACGGGATTCTCATGTCTTCATTATTGGGGAAGATGTGGCTGAGTACAACGGGGCCTACAAAGTGACAAAAGGGATGCTGGATAAATGGGGCCCTAAGCGTGTCATCGATACTCCTATTTCAGAAAATGGGGTTGCAGGCCTGGCGATCGGAGCGGCGATGTGCGGTCTGAGACCGATCGTGGAATTTATGAGCTTTAACTTTTCCTTTGTCGCAGCCGACCAAATTATTTCGAATGCGCCAAAAATGCACTATATGTCTGGAGGACGTTTTAACGTTCCGATTGTGTTTCGTGGTCCCAATGGATCAGCGGCACAAGTATCCAGTCAACACTCCCATTGTGTCGAAACCATCTATGGAAATCTGCCGGGATTGAAGATTGTATCTCCTAGTAATGCTTATGATGCCAAAGGGCTTTTGAAAACTGCGATACGAGACAATAATCCGGTTCTGTTTTTGGAAAGCGAGTTGTCGTATGGAGATAAAATGGAAATCCCGACAGAGGAATTCCTGGTTCCTTTCGGTCAAGCAAAAATCATTCGTCCTGGCCGCGATGTCACGATTGTGTCGCATGGGTACATCTTAAAACGTGCGCTGGAAGCTGCTGATGTCTTAGCCAAAAGGGGAATTCAAGCGGAAGTAATCGATCTTCGCTCGATAAAACCTCTGGACATTGCGACAATTGCTGAATCAGTGAAGCGAACCAATGCTTGTGTGTGCGTTGAAGAGGGACACCTTTTTAGCGGAATCGCAGCGGAAGTGGGATTCCAGATTATGGAGCACTGTTTTGATTACCTGGATGCACCTGTCGAAAGAGTATGTCAAAGGGAAACTCCCATGCCCTATTCGAAAGTTTTAGAACATGAAACCTTGCCAACAGTAGAGCGAATCTTATATTCTGTTGAAAAAGCTTTAGCATTGGAGTGATTATGCCATTTACATTGACTATGCCAAAATTATCGCCGACTATGGAAGAGGGTGTTATCGCCAAGTGGCATGTCTCTGAAGGGGATTTTGTCGAAGCGGGGGGATTGCTTTTTGAAGTGTCTACAGACAAAGCCACAGTTGAATATAATGCTCTTGACGAAGGGTGGCTGCGTCAGATTCTCATTTCAGAAGGGGAGGCTGCGGATATCAATCAACCCGTGGCGATCTTTACCACGGAAGAAAAGGAAAGCCTAGAAGGGTATCAAGTGGCAGTTCCTGCTCTTGAGATAGCAGAGGAAGAAGAGGCTGTTCCCACTGAAACAGCTCCAACACCCAAAGCTACCACTGCTATGGCTCAACCTGTGTTCAAACCTATACCGCCATTAGAAGGGGAGCCATTTAAGTTTCCCACAGAACCCATAGGAGATCGATTAAAAGCTTCACCGTTAGCCAAGGCCCTTGCTAAAGATCAAAATCTTGATCTTAGCACGATTATGGGGACGGGGCCCGGAGGAAGGATCATGAAACGCGATCTGAAACTGGCGCAGCCTGGAGGACCAGTTAGCTTTACCCATCGGACCCAACCATCGGAAGCTCCAGGTTCATACGAAGAGATTCCCATGACCCCTATGAGGAAACTCATTGCAAAAAGATTACAAGAATCAAAGACATTCATTCCTCACTACTACGTCAGCCAAGAAATTGATGCGGAAGGACTCGTTTCCATGCGCGAGCAGTTGAAGGAAGGGGGAATCAAGTTAACCTACAACGATTTCATTATCAGGGCTTGTGCTCTAGCGCTTCGAGATCACCCGCTGGTGAATAGTGGATACAATTCCGAAACACACTCCATTGTCCTCTTCAAAACGATTGATATTTCTGTCGCAGTGAGTATTGATGATGGACTTGTGACGCCGATCATTCGGCATGCTGACTATAAAACATTAGGGGAAATCTCAGTTGAGGTGAAAGAATTGGCAGCGCGAGCTAAAAAAGGGAAGCTTCAGACTCATGAATATCAGGGGGGATCATTCACGATCTCAAATTTAGGAATGTATGGCGTGACCCATTTTCAAGCCGTCATCAATCCTCCGCAATCTTGCATTTTGGCTGTCGGTGGCATCAACGACCAGCCCGTTGTGAAAGATGGAGAAATTGTCCCTGGAAAAATTATGAACGTTACGATATCAGCAGATCATCGTATTGTGGATGGAGCCCTGGCAGCTGATTTTTTACGGACCGTGAAACATTTACTCGAACACCCCGCTTTGTTAATCATTTAGTTTGATTTTATTATTTTTATTTTTCATGAGCTTAGTACCCTGTCCACTTTATTTTGCCAAGTGGGACTGCGTCAAAGCCCCGGGATTGAACGATCGTAAGTGGGTCCATATTGATAATATGGATCCACTTACGAGCGTTCAATCGCGGGAGCTTTCACGCGGCCCCACTTGGCAAAATAAAGTGGATAGGGTACTAGCATTGGATCTACACGCATTTCATTTTGATATTCATCAGATGTCATTAGATGAAAAGATTGGGCAACTCTTTATTGCTTCCGCTTATCCCAGCGACCGAGAAGCGCTTTCAGAAGGGCAGCCCAAAAACAATCGAAAATACATTCAGAAGCTGATTAAGGATTACCATATCGGTGGTGTTCTACTGAAATATTATTGGGAGATTGAAGAAGAAAAAAGGGTGATCAAAGAATTTCAGTCACTTGCTGATATCCCTTTGTTAGTGTCTCAAGATTGTGAATGGGGGATCGCAATGCGCGTGAAAGAGGTGATTCCGCTACCAAAAAATATGGGTCTTGGTGCGATTGAGAATTTAGATCTTCTTTATGCTGTCGGAGAAGAAATCGGGCGGCAATGCCGTATAATGGGAATTAACTATGCCTTGGGACCTGTCGCCGATGTCAATTGCAACCCCCAGAATCCTATCATCGGAATGCGTTCATTTGGGGACGAACCACTCAAAGTGTCGATGAAGGTTGATTCTGTGTTTAAGGGAATTCAGAGTCAAGGAGTCATTGCTTGCGCCAAACATTTCCCTGGACATGGGGATACAGAAAAAGATTCTCATCACGAGCTTCCCATCATCACTCATAGCCTAAAAAGACTGAAGCGCAAGGAAATTTATCCCTTTCAACAAGCCTCGGATGGGGGAATCCAGTCAATTATGACTGCACATATCGTTGTCAAAGTTCTGGACGAAGAGCCGGCATCGCTTTCTCGTAAAGTGATACAGCATTATTTACGAGAAAAAATCGGATTCGATGGACTGGTGATCACAGATGATTTGTTGATGGAGGCAGTGGATGTCCCAGATGTAGTGTTGCGGGCGTTTAAGGCGGGGAATGATTTGATTCTTTCTGCGCCGGATATCCCACGTGGTATCAATTCCATTAAAAAATCGTTAGCTGAGGGAGTGATTACTGAACCAGAGATTGATGAAAAATTAGAGCGTATATTTCGTGCCAAATCGTGGATGGCGCAGGAGCGATTCGAAGAAGAGATCAATCCGAATATTAAAGCCCTTAACAGCTGCTTGTATGATGAGATGATTACAGTGGTTAAAGGTCCTCTGAAAATTGAAGGAACATATAGAGTCAGAGCGGCTATTGATTGCGAGTTCCTTTCATCGTTAATAGACATTTCGGATGATGGCCAGCAATTGGTAGTAATCCGGACAGCTCAAGACAAAGTGGTCGAATTGATTGATGACAATACGATTGTGATATTGTTGGGGAGTCCATACGAGTTGCCGCAATTACCAGATGTACCTACGATACTTGCGTATGATTCCAGTTTATTTGCTCAAAAATCCGTTTCTAAGGTTTTGAATGGAGCCCTCATCCCTCTGGGCGAGATGCCCATTCGACTCAAAGCCAAATAACAATAGATAATATGAACGATTCTAAATAAAAAATGGATAAAGAAAAAAAACGCAGAGGCGCAGGCTCGACTTTCGGATTTCTTTAGCTAAATAACTTTCCATCAGTTGTTTAATGATATCATTTTTTTGGATTATGGTGGCTTTAAAAATTAACCGCGAAGATCGCGAAGGTCGCGAAGATGCGCGAAGATTGGAATAA
>JAAKFL010000135.1 GCA_011065065.1 Chlamydiota bacterium
TGACCTTTCCCACAAGATTTATGTGCATCGCCGCAATGAACCCTTGTCCCTGTGGAAATTTGGGACATCCCTATAAACCATGCCGCGACAGTCAGCTTCAAGTGGACCGGTATCGGAATAAAATTTCGGGACCTTTGTTGGATCGAATGGACATGCACATTGATGTTCCCAACTTGCGTTATGCGGATTACATGGAAAAGGCAAATGCTGAGAGTTCCCATGACATTCGGGCGAGGGTGAAAAGAGCGCGTGCGCGGCAACGAAAACGGGGGCGAACGAACGCGCAGATGAGCCCTGCGCAGACTAAAAAATTCTGTCCGTTGGATTATGCTAGCCAGGAGTTGTTGAAGCAAGCCATTGAAACGATGGGCATTTCTGCGAGAGCTGTGGACCGGATATTACGCGTGGCGTTGACGATCGCCGATTTGGATGAACAGCCGTTTGGGCAGGAGCATTTGATGGAAGCGATCAGTTACCGACGTTCCCAATTCTCAGAAGCGTAACACTACCATAATAATTAAGTCACTTTTTGGAGTGCGCAGGCTTGCCTGCGCTTTTCGAAGAGCCGGCTTGCCGGCGGTCCAGTTTTGAACGAAGTGCGTGACTCATGCTCTTCTGGCCATTTTGAATAATAAACCGATTTCAGATTCCGACCTTGCAAGAGATCACTCTTCCAGGATTTCCTCAGAAGATGGGACGGCATGAGTTGTATAAGGTTCTGAAGAAAGTGAAAAGGCGAATTGATGATTTAACACCACTTTAGACACAGACGCGGACAGATAAACACAGATGAACGCAGATAAATAAACACTTGATTTTTATTATTATTTTACTGTTTATTATATATTGTAATATAAACCAAAAACAATGGAGGAAATATGTTCGATGTCTCACCAAAATGGAATAGCTATCAAATGCTTTTCTTTCCGCAAGATATTGATAAAAGCCGTTACTGCCATGAATTATCATTGGTCTTAAATAAAGACAGAAATCTGATGTTAAATATGATCATGGAATCACTTACCCATGAGGTAGAGTTCAACGGTGAAAAAAGACGGCTAACTTCATATGGCAATAAAAGCGAAATGCAAGAAACTGCCGAGAAGATCAATGATGCCCTCACCGAAGGACATCTTGTCATTGTTTTCGCACATTTACAGGAACGGTATGAAAATTATGAAGTCATTCCTAATGAAACGAAACTGCGATTTAAAGTCACTTTTTCTAAAAGCGAAGAACCCCTAGAGGTCCCTACTGATATTGAGGAATTTAGAGAATTTAAGATGCGGACGAGAGGGGCTTCTCCATTCAGGGAAAAAAATCTCACTAAGCTGGGAAGTGTGAGATTTGAAGTCATGAATTGGAGAGAAGAATTTCCCGACCGCAAGGTGAAATTGCAAATTGCAAAATTCTTGGGTATTCCTGTTGCTCTTGACCGTATGGGCTTCACAGGGTGTATGTGGTAACAATTCTGGGCGCAACTTATCTGCGCCCATCTGTGTTCATCTGCGCCTAGAATCACTCTATCCACAAAGGTTCATCCTCATCCTCCCGCTCAAGATACCCCTCCGGCATAACAGCCACTAAAGCGAATTCGAAAAGGGAAACTGTGTCTTTATCCAAATTGGACCGCCGTCAAGCCGGCTCTTCGAAAGGCGAAGGCAAGCCTTCGCACTCCATGAAGTGACTTAATTTAACATGGATAAGTAAGTGTGTAAAAGCTTCGCCACATTCATGATCCCGTCCTTATGAATGATCTCAAATCCATGGGTGTTACGTGTTGGAATGCAAATCAATCCAGACTTTGCCGTCTGTCCGTACCGCTTGGCTGCCGATGCATCCGATCCATAATTCCCCCATGTGGCACACTGCGGCTTCAGTCTCGCTTTTTTTCCGGCTTTCAAAAGATCATCTGTCAATGATTTTGTGTAGACTCCGAAACTATCTTGATACACAACAATCGGGTTTTCATTGAGATCGATTGCGTACTCTTCTTCTGCAGGCCCGACATCAATAGCTATTGTGGTGTGTCCCGGAAGTGTCCGCGATGCAAAGGAAGCTCCATGACATCCAATCTCCTCTTCCGTCGTGAGCACAAAGTAAATGTCTTGATGGGGCTTTTTTTTCATCAGTGATAGTGTGCAGAGCCCGATGGCTATGGCAGCGCGATTATCAAAAAAATATCCGCCAAGATAAGAACCTACTTCTTCTATTTGTCTTCTTGATTGACTAACGACAACTCGAGTCCCCGAGTGAACCCCTGCTTTCTCCAATTCTTTCACAGTTTTTCCAGTAAAAATGGTCATCTCATCCCAACGGGGCATCTTTCCCTCGCCATGGGGAACCGATCGCCAACGCCCTTTTGTCTCTTCTGTCACGTGAATACAATGAGCCGATATGATGCCTGTAAAAATCTTCGTATCGCCTAAAATTTCTACGGGTCCTTGACCTAGGTCTGAAGGAAGGAGTCCTCCGACCGGATTCACACGCAGCGATCCGTCTTCATTAATTCGTTTGACAATTAGCGAAAGCTCATCCATATGGGCCATCAGACGAATAGGATCATTGGATTTTTTCCCTTTGATAAATCCAATGAGATTCCCCGCGGGGTCTTCGGTGATTTTGTCACAGAGCTTGGTCAGCTTTTTTCGACAATATTTACGGACCTCATCCTCGTGACCACTCGGTCCTCGGGCGTGAACGAGTTCTTGCAAAATTTTGAGAATTTCTGGACGTTTCATAAGGGCCCTTGATTTGTGAGTTATATACCCAAACAAATTCAAAAATTGGGATTTCGGCTGCGCCAAAGCCCAATTTTTGAACTTGTTTGGGTATAAGTGGAATGTTAGCATAGGAACTGTGGATAAGGAAAGAGAAACAAAACGGGTTTTTTTGGGAATGGAGTGTCTGGCGCCTTGGCCAAGTGATTTTCCAAATGGGCGGATCGTCCAGGAAAAAGACCGGCATATCACACTCGCATTTCTGGGAAATATTGAGTTTGAACCTTTTATGGAGCATTTGAAAAAGATCCCGAAACCTGAGTTTTCCGTAGGTTTTACAGGAGTCTTCAATCATTGCCATTTCTTCCCAAAGAAGAAGCCTCATGTTGTCGCTTGGGAAGTGGATCTCCAAAAGAGACAAAAGGAGCTGTTGAAATATCATCAGGCGATCGAACACTGGTTGCAAGAAGGCCACTACCCAGTCGATGACCGTCCCTATTTACCGCATGTCACAGTGAGCCGCGGTAAGTTTCAACCCAGCCGGTGGAAAAAAGCGTTCCAACATCTCCCCCTACTCTTAACCGATATCCACCTCTATGAAAGTCTGGGATCTTCACAGTATAAGAAGATATGGACATTCCCCTTGGCTGCTCCGTTTACCGAATTTGAACATACAGCTGATATCGCTTTTGTGGTAAGAGGGAGAGATGAGAGAGAGGTATTGGATCACGCGATCACAGCATTGGCCTTTGAGTTTCCTCAGATTTTGGAATTTGTGGATGAGGAACAGACACCACAAAATCTCAATGACGTGGTCATGGCGTTAAATCAAGTTGTTGGAAGAGCCGATGCTGAGGTGGGAACACCTTTTAAAGCTGTGAGCTATCATGGAAACCTTGTCCAACTTGGTGACTATTTGGAATGGGAGATGATTGTCGATGTCTAATTTACAAAAGTTTCAAGATGGTATGTACATTCTCCCTCAAGAAGGAGACATGAAGGTTCCCGGTTTGATCATTGGAACAGAAGAGCTCTTTCGCGAATTCGAAATGGAGCAACCTCTTCAACAGGTACGAAATGTCGCAGAGTTACCGGGAATTGTTGGGTATAGCATCGCGATGCCCGATATCCATTGGGGATATGGTTTTCCCATTGGCGGTGTCGCCGCAACGGATGCTGAAACGGGGGTGATCAGTCCTGGTGGAGTCGGTTATGATATCAACTGCGGCGTGAGGCTCGCCGTCATTGATATGCCGTTCAAGGAGCTTGACAGAAGAGCGAAGGGGGCACTGATCCGATCGATTTACAAACATGTTCCCTCGGGTGTAGGAAAAGGTCACAAAGGAAAGCATAAACTCGACAATCACGATTATCAGCAGATCATTGCAAAGGGGTCTCGGTGGTCTGTCGAGCATGGATATGGATTGCCTCAGGATCTTGATCACACAGAAAGTCATGGGTTGATTGAAGGTGGAAACCTGGAGGCGATTACTCCTCACGCCCTAGACCGGGGACGCAAACAAGTCGGCAGTATTGGTTCCGGAAACCACTTTGTGGAAATCGGAGAAGTCCAAAAAATCTTTAATCCTTCGATTGCTCAGACTTGGGGTATCAAAGAAGGGATGATTTATATCTTGATTCATTCGGGATCTCGCGGATTTGGCCATCAGATCTGCCAGGATACCCTCGATCTATTTATGAAGAAGGGTTTCGACAAAGGTCTCCCTGACCGCCAACTGGTGGCGGCACCCATCAACAGCCCAGAAGGAAAACGGTATTTTCAGGCAATGGCGACTGCAGCCAATTTTGCCTTTAACAACCGCCAACATATCTTGCATTACGTGCGGCAATCTTTTGCAGAAATCTTAGGACTTCCTCATGAAGCCCTACGTCAAATTTATGATGTCTGCCACAACATTGCTAAATTTGAAATTCATGAAGTGGAGGGAAAACCGAAGAAACTTTGTGTGCACCGCAAAGGGGCCACGCGATCTTTTGGACCCGGAGCCGAAGAGCTAGCTCCGATCTTCCAACAAACCGGCCAACCCGTTCTTGTCCCAGGCGACATGGGACGTGCCAGCCATATTCTAGCCGGTTTGGGAAATCCCTACACATGGTGCAGTTGTTGCCACGGTGCAGGTCGTGCCATGAGCCGGCACAAGTCACTGAAATCCTGGAAAGGAAGGGACATTATAAAGCATATGGAAGATCAGGGAGTCATTGTGATGGCAAACAACAAAAGGACCATTGCCGAAGAGATGCCCGACGCTTACAAAAACGTCGATCAAGTTGTTGAAGCCGTGGATCTCGCCGGTTTAGCAGTCATGGTCGCCCGCACAAAACCTCACCTTGTCTTAAAAGGCTGATCGATTAAATTCTATCCTTACTAAAGCTTTTGATTTTAGCGTTAAGCCTTTTCCTAGTTGTCCCTTTCCTCGCTGTCCTTTTCATAGAAACCTTTCGAGAAATATTAGGATTCACTGAAACTCGCTTAATACTGACGGCTTTCACCTTTCCTGATGTTCTTTCGCGCTTTAGTTCTTGAAATACTAATGGTCTTTTTTTAGTATTTTTAAAAGCTATCGAATTTAATTTATTATGACAAGCATTATCTAAACATTTACTATACTGATAACCAGTTATTCCCAAATTTTGTTGTGATGGATACATAAAATTACTCCTTTTTACTATTAATAAAAACAATATGATTATATAACATATCTTTATTAACTACAAGTTTAATTAATATATAACAATATTTTTAATATATAATAACTAATGATTAACTAGGAATAATTTGCAAATTTCTGTGGTAGGTCTTTACTAAATCTCTTTTAAATCGATAATGACCCTAGAGGTAAACATGAAAAAATGGGCAATTGGCGTCGATTTAGGCGGCACAAAGATTGAAGTCGCGAATGTGGATGAATCGGGAAAAGTGATTGACCGAG
>JAAKFL010000136.1 GCA_011065065.1 Chlamydiota bacterium
AGCTCCAGCTCCAGCTCCAGCTCCAGCTCCTGCACGTAGCTATGTTATTCAAGCTGCTGGTGTCATCGGTACAATTGCTTTAGCTTTGTTTGCCGTTTCTGAGAACTTAGAGTTCACTGACTTAATCTAAGGCGTGTATTTCCTTAATAGGAATTACCAAAAAAAAGGCAGAAATGATCACATTTCTGCTTTTTTTATTTTCACTCATCAAGAACCAAATTCCTCCGGATAACCACTGTCAATTTAAAAGCCCATTTGATAAACTCATCTGTTTAACAATTCACGTCTCTTAACATGAAAAAAATCTCGATATTAGGGTCAACGGGGTCGATTGGAACCAGCACATTAGAAGTCGTTCGTCATCTTGGCGAAGGATATGAAGTCATTGCCCTATCAACCCGCCAAAATATCGATCTTTTAGAGCAACAGATTAAAGAGTTTCGTCCTAAAATCGTTTCTGTTTCCGATCCCCAAAAAGCGCAAGAATTGCAAAAACGTCTTCCTTCCCAAGAAATCTTGACCGGTATTGAAGGGGCGATTGCCGTCGCGACTCACCCTGAAACCAATCTTGTGATTTCTGCCATGTCTGGGGTGATTGGTCTTCAGCCTACCGTAGAAGCGATAAGAGCCGGGAAAAACATAGGTCTCGCCAACAAAGAGGTGCTTGTATCGGGCGGAGAATTTGTGATGTCCCTCGTAAAGAAGCACAATGTGCAGCTCATTCCCATAGACAGCGAACATAGTGCCATTTTTCAGTGCCTTGTTGGGGAAGACTCTCAAAACATACGCCGCCTGATCTTGACTGCATCCGGAGGTCCTTTTCGCGATTGTACAGCAACTCAACTCGAGCAAGTCACAGTGGAACAGGCTCTGAAACACCCCAATTGGTCAATGGGAGCCAAAGTGACGATTGATTCGTCTACCTTGATGAACAAGGGGCTGGAGGTCATAGAAGCGCGCTGGTTGTTTGACATTCCCTCTGACCAAATTCAGGTGGTGATTCACCCTCAAAGTATCATCCATAGCATGGTTGAATTTAACGACGGTTCGATAAAAGCCCAGCTTTCAGAGCCCAGTATGTTGATTCCTATTCAATATGCCTTGACTTATCCCCAGAGAAAACCGGGGATTCTGCCTCCATTTGACTTTTTACAAAGTGAGGTGTTACAATTTCACCTACCCGACACTGTGAAGTTCCCCTGTTTGGCCTTGGCCTTAAATGCTTTAAAAGCAGGAGGAAGCTTCCCCTGTACCATGAATGCTGCGAATGAAGTTCTCGTTGACCGTTTTTTACAGGGCCAGATCGGGTGGATGGGGATTGGGAACAAACTTGAACAGTTGATGTCGCGCCACTCCTCTGTCAATATTGGAAGTATCAAAGATTTATTTGATATCGACCAAGCGGCGCGTGAAGAAGCTGCAACCATTTGAGGGACCATGTTCGATACCTATATTTATTTTTTTCTAGCTTTTATCGCCTTAGGCTTTTTGATTTTCATTCATGAGCTGGGTCATTATTTCATGGCCAAGCATGTGGGGATGAAAGTGGAAGCTTTTGGAATTGGTTTTGGGAAGTCTCTTTTTACCTGGAAGCGTGATGGTGTGGAGTGGAGATTCAATTGGATGCCATTCGGAGGTTACGTTAAGATTGCTGGAATGGAATTAAAAAAGGGTGAGGATCCTTATTCTATACCCGGAGGTTTCTTCACTAAAAGACCTTGGGATCGGATTAAAGTGGCTTTTGCTGGTCCTTTCGTGAACCTTTTATTTGCTTTGCTAGCATTTTCTGTGATCTGGGCGATTGGAGGGCGCGAAAAGCCTTACTCTGAATACACGAAAAAAATTGGTTGGGTTGACCCTACATCAGAGCTTTATGCCAATGGGGTCCGTCCGGGTGATGAAATCATTTCTTATAATGGAAATTTTTACCGCACTTCTAAAGATCATATTTATTCTCCCATGACCTCAAGTGATGGCTTGATGGTGCAGGGGAATTTGGTGGATTACAAGACAGGTCAAAAGGAAGTGTTTGAGTATTCCATTAAACCTTATCCTCACCCTTCTTCCATGAATGACGAAATTTTGACATCCGGGATCATTCAACCCGCAAGTCAAGTGATCTATCGCCCTTCGGCCCTTTCGGATGCTCATAAGAAACTTGCTGAGGCAGTGGATAAGAATGTCGGAGGAATTGAAGAGGGAGATCGCATTGTTTGGGTGGATGGGACGCGCATTTTTTCTCATGAACAGCTTCGTCACGTCTTGAACTCTGGAATGGCCCTTCTGACCATACAACGTGGTGATGAAGTTTTGCTGCGGAGAGTTCCTCGTGTTGAGATTCACGAGCTCCGTTTAGATGCTAACATAAAAGAAGAGTTGGCCGATTTTCAATACGAGTCGGGATTGACGGACAAAAAAATCCGCGATCTTTACAGCATTCCCTATGATTTGACCCACGATGCTGTTGTCGAAAATCGCCTCTCTTTTATTGATAAAGAGATGAGCGAAGAGATCTTTCCTAAGCACCCTTTTTCTGAAAGAGAAGATCCGTTGCTAGCGGGAGATCGCATCATTGCAGTGGACGGAGTCCCCATAAAGTTTGCTTACCAGATTTTCTACCAGCTCCAGCAAAATAAAATGAATGTCATCGTCTTGCGTGATCCTGCTTTGACTGAGATCGTATCTTGGAGCGATGCCGATACTCAATTTGATCAATTGGTGGATGTGTCTGATCTTGCAAAGATTTCGTCATCCATCGGAACTCGATCTTTAACAGATCGATCTGGAGAATTGGTACTCTTAGAACCTATCACACCAAAAAAACGGATGGATATCTTTACTGATCCAAAAGACAAAGCGGAATATCAAACTCGGCTTTTGGAACGCGGGAAGCAGATTGAGGAGCTGGATAACACTGAGCTCAAAGAAAAAGCTCGAAGTCAGTTGGACATGGAGAAAAATGAATTGATTCTTGGTTTGATTGGCATTGAAGATCAAGCTGTGTTGTATCATCCCAGTCCTTTCACCATGTTTGCTAACACCACAAAAGAAATATGGAACACATTGAAAGCATTGGTCACAGGTTCTTTGAGTCCAAAATGGCTCAGCGGTCCTGTGGGGATTATTCAAGTTGTTCAGCAAAGTTGGCAAGTCAGTTCAATTGAGGTGATTTTCTGGTTAGGTTTTATCAGCTTAAACTTAGGGTATTTGAATTTGCTGCCGATTCCTGTATTGGACGGAGGCTATATTCTGATGTTTTTATTTGAAATGGTGACGGGTAAGCGGATCAAGCCAGAGGTGCTTGAGAAGATGATTGTGCCCTTTTTCATTTTGCTGATTATGTTGTTATTGTTTATCACTTTTCATGATATTAGTCGCCTCTTCGGTTTATTTCGGTAGTGGACTCTGATTTGTTCCATCGAGATTAATTTTTTTCACAGAGTAACACAGAGAAATAGTACAGAGGTTCACAGAGCTTGTGTTTAAATCCAACTCTGTAAATAAAAATTTACGGTTCATTTAACCGTTCGACTCGCATGTTCCTTAAACCGAATGAGCGCTGGGGAAAAGTCGGTTTTCCCCAACTCTACTTCAATCACCCAATAGGTTCCTCGTTGGCTCAAGGCCTCTTTTAGTGATTTCTCGAGGGCATTTTCTGTTTTGACTCTGACTCCTTTGCCTCCTCCAAGAAACTCGGGTAATTGCGCATAATTCCAATTTTCTATCTCATTAAACTCACCTTCAATCAACGGTCGTTCGGTTCCGTATCCATGATTGTTCATCACAATGATTATGGGATCGGCTGCATAACGCAGGGCAGTCGTGAGCTCCGTCGCGGTCATCTGAAATCCACCATCCCCAACCAGTCCAATCACTCTTCTTTCAGGTTGGGAGATAGCTCCACCAACTGAAGCGGGAACTCCGTATCCCATCGTAGCAAAATAGGCGGGGGCACAATAAGAATTTCGACCTAAAATCAAATCGGCACTGGCAAAAAGACAGTCTCCACAATCAGTGGTCAAAATATGGTCGGGCTTGATGTATGACTGCAAGCATTCTAGAAGTCGTGCGGTCGTGATGTTCTTGTCTTTTTCAGCTGTAAAACTTTGCATCCGGTCAATGTTTTTTGGGTAATCGTTGGAAAAGATTTTGCTCATGGGAAGATGTGGCAAGGCTTGGATAAAATGACTAAAATGTATGTCAGGAAACTCATGATGGGCAATAGCGACTCTTCGGATGCTAGAAACGATGCGATGATTGGTCTCAATGTGAGTCGAGTGGAAGCCGGTATCGACATCACTCCTCAAGACTCCCAGCATCATGATGCAATCTGAGTTGTCCACAAAATCTTCCACTTCTTTACGGCTCATCCCACCTTGATAGACTCCGACAAAAAGAGGATGCCTTTCATCAATCACCGATTTGCCAAGTAGAGTAGACACAATCGGTATGTTGAATCTTTCAGCAAATGCGATCACATCATCAGCTAATCCAAAAGAACTGACTTCTCGTCCTACCCATATTATGGGACGTGAAGATCCCTCCAGCATCATGAGCGTTTCATTTAATGCTTCAGTTAACGCTTCTTTGTCACAGGGGATTTCTTGCACGGGGTGAGGTTGATGGAAGGGGAGTGGTTTATCGACCATGTCCCTTGGGAGTTCGATATAGACTGGCTGATTTTCAGTAAGACACAGATTTAAGAGGCGGTCGATCTCTTCGCTTACTTTTAGGGGGTCGTCAAGGACCGCTTGTCCCACTGTCACCTGTTTGAAGATTTCCAATTGTGTGAGATCTCGATTCATATTGCATGACTTGTTGATCATGTGGTGTAAGAAAGGATTATTGAGAAATTCTTCCGTGCTTGCGGCTCCGGAGATAATGACTAAGGGGACCCCTTCGGTAAACGCTTGTGCGGTTGCGTTAATGATGTTGATGCCGACTCCGTATGTGATACATGCGACCCCAATTCCCTTTAATCGAGCGTACGCATCTGCCATGTAGCCCGCTGTGTTTTCTCTTGTTGTATTGATGAATTTGATCGGGTGTTCTTCGATGAGTTTGTCGAAACGGATGATGTAATCTCCCGGAATCCCAAAAATATGTTCGACACCCAATTGATAAAGTCGATCGAGAAGATATTGTCCAACAGTGACTGTGTGGTTTTCATCTCCTGGGAAGGGAACAATTGTACTCTCTTCGCTTGTCTTCATAGGAACCTCCAATTCAAAAATGGCTCATTGGAGATTTTGTGTAAAGACAACGTTTTGGAGTGCGAAGGCGAGCCCTTACGTTTTTATACATCTTTTTCTTGACGTAAAAAATCACTTCTCAACTATCAAAAAGATAAAATTTTGATACATATTTGACGGGTTTAAAACCATAAACTCCTAAGTTCAAAGATTCTTTTTTGAAATATATCTTAAAAATTTAACCGCGAAGATCGCGAAGACCGCGAAGATGCGCGAAGACTGGAGCAATCATAGTGATTTTCCGATGATTGTGTCCGATTTGAAGTTTCAAAATGGAACAGATTTTACATTTATAAATATTTTATATTTTTAAGATTAGTTTTATAC
>JAAKFL010000137.1 GCA_011065065.1 Chlamydiota bacterium
GATCTTACCATCGAGAACATGAACTTTTTCATAAAGCTCTGAAAGAGATTCGGAATCGATATCTTTAAGACTCAATTTCTCAGAAAAATCCGAAACTGAATCAATGAATTGTCCAACAAGTTTCTCAGAATCGCTGGATTCCTTAAGATGATCCAGTTGAGTGGAAATTATTTCAATTTCTTTAACTGGTCCTAGATACATAATTAACCTATAAATAATAAAACAATTACATTTATATAATAAATTATAACACTATTTTAATTATTTTTATTAACTTTTTTTTATTAAAATTAAGGCATTTTCTCATGTTGTCGACAAAGCGCCCTTAGGCTAAAATTGATGTAACTCGTTCCGAGGGAGATATGAAACGCGCCATCTTGACAATTCTCATGACCTTGAACCTATCCATTCTATTCGGAGAGATTCCTTATGTCATTAAATATGAAGGGATTGATAATGACAAGGTATTGGAGATCATGAGATCTGTGTCTCAACTCGAAACCCTTAAAGCACATCCTCCTGCCACATTAACCGCTTTGAGTCGTCGAGCGGAGGCCGATATCCCAAATTTAGTTCAAGCGTTACAAACCTACGCCCATTACAAGCCAAAAATAACGTTTAGCATTAATACTGAGCAATCTCCGGTTGTGGTTACAATGATTATTGAAACCGGAAAGGTTTATCCCTTCAAGAGTTTTGAAATTTTTTCAGAAAGAAACGAGCTGATTCAAGAGATATCTCTTCAGGATTTAGGAATTGTATTGGGAGAGCCCGCCTATCCGAAAAATATCTTAAATGCCGAAAGTTTTCTCGTGAATTATCTCTCATGGAAAGGGTATCCCATTGCCCACATTGTGAAGCGAGAAATTATCGCCGATGTGAAAGAGAAAACGATTTCTGTGGAGTTAACAGTCGACCCAGGGCCAGAAGTGGTTTTTGGAAGGACCACCATTAAAGGATTAAGCTCTGTTCACCCTGCTCTTATCTGTCGGAAAATTGATTGGTTTGAAGGGATGCCCTACAACCCCTCTCTGATCGATCACACACAACAATGCATTGAAGATTCAGGGCTTTTTGCCTCCGTCATAATCACGATTGGCGATGAGTTGGATGAATCTGGGGAACTTCCTGTGGTGATTGACTTGATTGAAAGCAAGCATCGGACAGTCGGAATCGGTGCCAGCTACACCACCCAATTGGGTCCGGGGTTTACAGCTGAGTGGGAGCTACGTAATATGCGGGGGCTCGGAGAAAAACTCGCATTTCTAGCTGATGTGTGGAGCATCCGTCAAAGAGGTGTCATGCTTTACCGCCAGCCTGATTTTCGGGTGATAGGTCAGGATATTTTATGGATTGGTGAATATGAATATGAAAAAACGGAAGCCTTTACCGAATCGTTTTTTAGTCTGACAAATTTAGTGGAACGACGAGTCAATGATCAAACGGCTGTATCTGCTGGACTACAATTTAAGCAACTGGACTCTACCAAGTCAAACAATGATGGAACATTTAGTTTGATCAAAGTCCCCTTGTACCTTCGTTGGAATACTGCAAATAATCTGATGGATCCCACGTATGGTCAATCACTGTACATTAAACTTGTCCCAACTGTCAGGGTCTTAAACAGAAGTTTTATGTATTATATTCAAACTCTTGTGGGGACCTTTTATTATTCCTTTGACAAGTGTGAGCAATGGACTTTGGCCACAAAGGTAAATTTGGGAACCATTTTTGGCGCTAAAGACCGCACGATACCTCCTCCCGAAAGATTTTATGCCGGAAACGAGCACACATTACGAGGTTATCGCTATATGACTGTAAGTCCTCTGGGTCCTGACGGAAAACCGATTGGAGGGCGCTCATTGATGGTCTATTCTGCGGAATTGAGAAGTCGAATTGGAAATAAATTCGGTTGGGTGGCATTTTACGAAGTGGGAAATGTGTACCAAAGTATCGTTCCCGATTTTGATCACAAGCAGCTGCAATCTGTCGGGTTTGGGATCCGTTATCATACTCCCGTCGGCCCATTAAGAGCCGATGTGGCGGTCCCCTTAAATCGTAGGAGGCGTCCCGATGGGTCATTTTTGGATAAGGCTTACGAGCTGTACTTTAGTATAGGGCAGGCATTTTGAATAAGGTGTTCAGGTTTTTTGTTAAACTCATCATAGGATTTGTGGGAGTCACAGCTCTTTCGATTATTTTGTTACAAAATGATGGGATCCGCCAAACCCTCGTCAAGGCGGTTACGGAATCCATCGAGTTCCAGACTGGTTGGGACATTCAAATTCAAAAAGTGGAAGGTCTCCTTCCTTTTCAAATTCGTGCCAACAATATCGTCATCCAAAAGGACTCACAACCTTATTGTGAAATTGACCATGTGAATGTCATTATCTCTCCATTAGATCTCTTACATGGCTCCTTAGTCTTTACTTATTTTGAATTACAGGGGCTAATTACCCATGCATCTTCTGAAAATCCAACTGGCTTACCATTATTTCTCAGAAAAATTGCCGTCAGACGAATGTATGTGAGTCACCTGGATATTGACGGTCAACCTGAAGATTTAAAGCACTTGAGTTTTCAAGGGTCATGGAGCTTTCACCCGCTAAATTCCTATTTTTCTTCTCAATTCTTGATCCACCACGATCAATATCATTGTCAGCCAATGTCGTTGTCGGTGATTGGAAGAGAAGATCAAGCTGAATGGGAATGGGTAGTAAAATTAAGCGAAGGGGCGCAAGGTCTCATTCACAAATATGCTGACATTCAAGTTCCCGTTGCCCTCGAGATTTCAGCGGCCATCAAGCCGCAGCAGCAAAGCTGTGAATTTTTTGTTCAAACCGACCTCTCCCCATTTAACCTACCCCTAACCATTTTTGAAGGAACTTGCCACCTCATCGAAGGCTCGAAACTTTCATGCAAAAATTTGAGGGGACGAACTTTTGAGGATGACTTCACATTTGATGGAGATATTCTTTATGACACAGCCGCCCAGTTTATTGTGGGAGAGCTCACACTTCATCCTTTTGACATTCAAACAGCAGATATTCAAGGAACCTTAGACTCTACCCTCTCATTTCGAGGACCAATATCCCAACCTTCTCTTACCTTAAATTGTTCGAGCCCCCTGATTGAGGTCAAAGGTCTTTCCATTGAAGAATTCCGATCCCAAACAGTATGCTATCTCCATCAAGAAGAGATGGAAGGTGAATGGATCGTGACGGGAAAAGTGAACACCCTGCCCCTTAAACTTTCGTTCCAATCCTTGTCATCGCAAACACTACCTTTTGATATCCCAAAGCTCGCTGCAACATTTCCCTCCGGTTCTTTGGAAGGATCCGTTCATTTTTCACAAGATCAGATTGAATGTCAGATTGAAGGAGAAATCCAAGATCTTTCCTCGTTGCACCTCCCCTTAAAAGGCAACGCGAGATTTAAGTTAGATACCTCCCCTGAAAATGATCTCCTGGTAATTCAGGGAAGCGAGATACAGTACGAAGGTCTCAATATTAAAAAGCTCACGATTCAACAAGATTCTCAATCACTCTTTCAGCATTTTGACGGCAATTATTCATTCACTGCCCATCACATTTCCTGGAATGATATTCAATGGGATGAAATGTCATTCAGCACATCCATTCATCAATCCTATGAAACGTGGCCATTCGCCTTTACGACAACCAGTCAAAAAGATGATCACACCGAGATCAATTCCTCAGGACAATGGCACTGGGATTCAAACGATTTCTTTTTTCATCTTGGAATATTTACTGGGACGCTGTTTGAATATCCATTTGAATTGATTAACCCTATCAATGTTTTCTTGTCTGAAAAGACGATGCGAACTTCATTTATCACCATGGATATCGGACAAGGAAAGTTAACATTTGAAGGGAAGATGGAAGATGATGAACTCAATTGCCTTTTGGATATCAAACATTTGCCAGCGGGAGTTTACAATCATTTTCTGCCACAAACCTTAGGGATGAATGGAGAAGTTTCACTTTTCTTAAGACTTATGGGTCCACAGGACGATATCCAAGGCTCCATGGTTTTAAAAGGAAAAGGACTACAGCTGTATGATGAGTATTTTACAAAGATCCCTGTCTCTGAAGGAAAACTAGAAGCCGTTCTCACTGACAATCAAATGACATTCGAAGGGAAAATGACCAATTCAGACAACCCGCTCTATGTTAAAGGGGTCATTCCAATTACATTTTCTCTCTATCCCTTTCAACTGGAACTCACACCTCAAAAGCCCTTCAGAGCCCACCTCACGACATCCGGAGAAATCGCTCCATACCTGCAACTTTTTGTCACCGACACCACCAATGTCGCGGGGCACATTGAAGTCGATGTCGATTTTGGAGGAACCACAGATCGTCCGATTGTCGGTGGGCAAGCCACATTGAAAAATGGGCTATTCGAAAGTTTGAATACCGGTTTTGTGGTCAATGACATTGAATGCACGCTCATTGGCAACGACAAAAAACTGATCCTTGATCACTTCACAGGAAACGACAGCGCTGAAGGCCACATTAACGCCACGGGATTTTTTCTCTTGGACAAAGAAGCCAACTACCCATTTGAATTGAGTGTCGATGTTGACGAAGCGGTCCTTGTCCGGCTTGACAATGCCACTATGACCTCATCGGGGCATGTCACCTTGACAGGAGACCAGAAACGAGGGAAAATTGAAGGAGAGCTCACAGTTGACAATGCCGTTTTGGAAATCCCCAAACAGCTTCCTGTACAAATGAAAACAGTAGAAGTCACCTATATCAATGATCCTGATGAGAAAGAATCACCCCTTATCAAAAAACAGAAAGAACCCTGGCCCATTGATATGGATCTCCAGTTTAAAGTTCCCTCTAACGTCTTTGTCAATGGTCGCGATCTGGAATCTGAGTGGAAAGGTGAATTCACATTTTCGGGGACAACCTTAAAACCAAGCGTGCATGGAACCTTACAGTTAATGCGAGGTGAGTATTCATTTAACGGAAAAAGTTTTATTAGCACGCAAGGGTCGGTCAATTTTTCCGGAGATCCCGCCACCAAAACCACATTATACGTTGTCGGTGATCAGCAAATTGACAATGTAAAAGTTCAAGCCATTTTAAAAGGAGATCTTTCTGATCCCACATTAGTCTTCCGATCGAATCCCACAATGTCACAAAAAGAAATCCTGTCGTGGATATTGTTTGGACATGGAATTGACGAAATCACTCCCTCTCAAAACGATCAACTATCGCAATCTGTCTTTACGTTGAGTAGCGGATCAGACAATCCTGACATGCTCAGTCAACTGCGCACCAAAATGGGCATTGACCGATTGGATTTAAGCAGTAGTGGAACGGAAGAATTTAACGAGCTTTCGCTTAGGTTGGGCAAATATATTTCCCGTGGTATTTACGTATCGCTGAGCAAGAGTATCAACGCCGAAGCCAACCAGTTGGCCATTGAGGCGAATTTAACCCGGCATCTTAAGGTGCAGGCGGAAGTGGGAGACAATGCTGAAGGTAAGATGAG
>JAAKFL010000138.1 GCA_011065065.1 Chlamydiota bacterium
TCAGGGAGCTTTCTCATAAAAAGAGAAATCAAAAGATTTCTTTTATCATCACTTTCACATTCTTCAATGAGTTGAAGATAAGTATTCAGATAGGAATAACAACCATCCCCTTCACAAAAAACTTTTAACAGATAGGTGGGATAACCATTCTTCGCTATTAGACACTTTGTTTCTACTCCATACGAATCATAATCATTTCGAGTAAAATCATAAAAAGTCTTGGAGACTTCTCCCATCCGTGAAAATACTTTTGGGGTTAAATAACTTAAAATATTGACAGCAACATCAGGAATAGTGTCGTTCCCAGGTCCAAATGCTGAATCTGCCAATTCCTGAACTCTCTCTTCGTCGGGATTCGTCCGTTGCCTTTTACTCCCTCCTTCTGTTGGAGACACCTCATCTAATCCTCTTTTTCCATTAATTTTATTCATTATATTTTCTCCTTAATATGTTATATTAAGGAGATTGTAACAAACAAATAAATAAAAGTAAACTTAAAAAAAAATTTATCAATAAATATAACTCAGATTTTTATAATTTTCATGAATAAAAAATAATTTGACAAAATCGTATTTTCTTGATAAGATTAGTTTTTAATTCAACAAGAAGGCGATAGATGAATAAATAACCCTTAAAAAAATTATTTGCATTTAAACAAGGGGTTATTTATGTCGTTTTTTTCACAACAATTTATTAAATTACATTCTATTTCTAAAAGTTTTGGGCCAAAGACCGTCCTTACTGACCTGTCTTTGACCATTAGTCATGCTGATCGGATCGCGCTCATCGGTGAAAACGGATCGGGTAAAACGACTTTGGTGAGACTGGCAATAGGATTGGAAGATCCCGATTATGGCGAAGTCTCGATCTCGGATGATTGTACCATCGGATATCTCCCTCAAGATTTGGAATATCGATCGGATGATATGTCTATCCAAGAGTATATTCTCGAATCTCAAGGAGATCTCAAGGAGATCTCCCTACGGTTAAGAGAACTGGAAGATTTGATGTCACAAGAATCAGGACTTTCAGAAGTTGCTGATGAATGGGATACCCTACATCAAAAATTCTTAGCCAAAGAGGGGTATACTCTTGCTGAACGTTCAGAAGAATATTTGTCTGCTTTGGGACTTGGATCAATTAACCAGAAACGGTTTTTATCAAGTTTGAGCGGAGGAGAAAGAAGGCGAGTTGCCTTGGCCACATTGCTTTTACAACACCCTGATGTTTTAGTGCTTGATGAACCAACAAATCATTTAGATCGTTCCGCATTAGAGTGGTTAGAGAATTTTCTCGCTCAATACCGTGGTGCAATGCTGATGATTTCTCATGACCGAGAGTTCTTGAATCGCACAGCTAATGGCATTTTCGAGCTCTCGAGGACGCTGAATTATTATCCCGGAGATTATGACAGCTATGTCGCTCAGAAAGAAAAGGAATTGCAGGATCAACTCGAACGATTCCAGAAGCAACAAGAGGAAATGGCTTCGCTGAAAAAATTCCTCAAAGCTCAAACGTTTGCAGCCAAAAAGCCCACGCCTCCAAAGGATAACAATAAAATAGGTTATGAGCGGCACGGGGGAAAATTTGTCAGAGCCAAAAAGACCGTGATCAACCAAGCCAAAGGGAAGCTGGAAACATTGGAATCGGAGAAAATGGAGCATCCAATTCCCAAGGATTATACCGGGATTGTGTTTCATCCTGTGAAATTAGAAAGTGCCACAGCTATGAAAATTAAAGGCGTTAAAGTCGAAATAGACGGAAAGGTTTTGATTAATTCACTAACAGAGAATTTATGCCCTGGAGATCGCGTGATTCTTCAAGGCCCCAATGGTTGTGGGAAAAGCTGCTTGCTACGGATGCTTGCATCTCAAAAATTTGACTCAGTGAGCTATTCGCCCCAAGTTCGCATAGGATATTTATCTCAAGAGCCTGAATTTTCTAATGAATCCATCTCGGTTATCGAATATTTGCAAAAACGGTTCTCCCTACCAGAACACAAACTCAGGAGTCGACTGAACCAAATCGGTTTGATCGAAGGAAGATATATCGGACAGAAAATTGCCACCTTGAGCTTAGGCCAAAAGAGACGATTTCAGTTGTTGGAACTGATGTTGGATGAAGTGAACGTGCTGCTCTTGGATGAGCCCACCAATCATCTCGCTCCCCATGTGATTGATCAGTTGGAAGAAGCGTTGCTTAAGTTTTCAGGAGCGGTGATTGCAGCCACCCATGACCGGAGATTTGCCAACAGAGTGGGAACATCGAAGTGGGAATGGTAAACACAATTCATTTTTAGATCTTTTTTCACCACAGAGGCACAGAGAATAGTCATCAGATTGTCTTAATTTCTATTTGAATCTTCTCCAAAAATGCTGTATGAACAAAGCATTACCAGGAGTCGTCGATGAAAACTTTTGTTTTTGCTGCCTTGATCGCCATGTGCTTTTCTCTCAATGCTGTCCAGCATGACATGGCTTACATCAAATGGGAAGATAAACACCAAGATCTACTGAAATCCGATAACCAGAAGGTCAACGAAAAGCTTCGTGCTCTGGAGAAGCGTTTCGGGAAAAAACCGAATATCATCTACATCCTCGCCGATGATATCGGTTGGGGTGAACTTGGCTGTTATTTGGGAGGAAAAGTGAGGGGGACTCCGACTCCAGAACTCGATAATATGGCAGATGAAGGAATGAAATTTCTTTCCTCGTATTCAGAACCTTCATGCACTCCATCACGAATTGCCATCATGACCGGACGTCATCCATTTAGAACCGGCGTCGACGGCGTCTATTGGCCAGGATCCGATGAAGGATTACCTACAGAAGAAGTGCTGATTCCACAACTCCTTTCAAAAGCGGGATATAAGACCGCCATGTGGGGAAAGTGGCACTTGGGGGAAGCGGAGAAGTTTGCACCAGAAAACCGTGGCTTTGACTACGCCTACTACACTGTCTACAACGGCGCTCCATTCGCCTGGGTCGATGTCGAGGGCCATTATGAAAAAGAGACGGTTCCAGGCTCCGCATTTTTCTATGATTTTCCCGGAGAAAAGAAGTACGACGAACAATACGGAATTGCTCTCCAGGGAATCTATCAGGCGAAAAAAGGACAAAAAAGAAAAGAAGTGGCTAAGCTGAGCGCAATCACAATGCAAAAAGTGGAAGACACATCTGCAAAAGAGATTATCCAGTATATCAAAGACAACGCCAAATCAAAGCAACCCTTTTTCATCTATTGGGCTACACTGGCACAACAACTCGCCAGCTCTCCCAAAGACTACCGATTCGAAAAAAATGTGGACTCACGAAACAACCAAGCAGCGGAGTTGGGTCAACATGATACCAACCTGAAGAAAATTCTCGACACTCTTCACGATCAAGGGATCGCAGAAAACACTTTGGTTGTCTGGATCAGTGATAATGGTCCCATGTACGCCTTCTGGCCAACATCTGGGTACACTTGGTTACGCGGCGGAAAAGGAGAAGTCTATGAAGGGGGAGTCCGTATTCCAGGTATGGCTTGGTGGCCTGGTATGATTGAAGAGGGACAAGATCCAATCGATCTGATCCAAATGACCGATCTCTTCACCACGGCGGCTCGTCTGGGCGGAGTGACCGACGACATCCCCAACGACCGCGTCATCGACGGCATTGACCAAACGGCATTTTTACTGATGGGAGATGGACATTCTCATAGAAACTTCATCTTTCACTACAACGGCAATCACTTAGGGGCTGTGAGGATCAATGACATTAAGCTTATCATTAAGGGGACAGGAGGAAGCATTCCCGAAATTGAAACATACAATATTAAGAGAGACCCCTGTGAAAGATTTGGAAAACTATACCCCTACCTTTGGATGGTTCAGCCCGCACAAGACCTGATCAAGGGGCACCTCCAATTGATTCAAAAGTTTCCGAATCGAAAAAAGGAAAGCGACTCTCAATCAACGTTTGGGCCTCATGATTAATAGGCAATGAATCCAAGAATTTTAAAATTCGCTTTGTTCCTGGACACAAGGGTCATTGGTTTAATAACCACGTATTTTTTTGCTATCTTTATTCTGAGGTTTTAACACAGCGAAATCCCGAATTGCACAAACTGGTATCGGGACTTGTCTTCATCCGCGCGCTCACGCGATATCCCGTACAGTAACTCGCATGACAAAGAAAAGAACCCCCACGCTGCACTCTTTTCGATACAGTGGGCTCTCTGGGGTCAAAACTGGTTGAAGGCCCCTGAGGATTCATGGTGACTTGATCGGTCGGCAATTGCTTGTAGTAGTCGTAACGGTAATTATCCTCACAACACTCCCATACATTGCCAGCAAGATCATGCAACCCGTACCCATTGGGAGGATAAGATTTTACAGCTGATGGACCTACCTCCTTTTCGCTTTTATGAGGGAATTTCCCCACCCAAATGTTGCAAGGAGGATCATCAAGATTGGGGTCTTCATCTCCCCAGACATACGTTTTCTCTTTTAAGCCCCCTCTTGCTGCAAATTCCCATTCCGCTTCTGTAGGCAGCCTTTTTCCCGCCCACTTCGCATAAGCTTTCGCGTCGTACCACGACACATGCACCACGGGGTAATCATCTTTTCCTTCGATGGAACTCTTTGGCCCATCGGGATGACGCCAGTTGGCCCCTGCCACCCAATCCCACCAAACCGCCGCATTATGAAACGGAACAGGGTGAGACGGAGGACTAAAGACCAAGGAAGCGGGAATCAAAACTTCGGGAGGTGGCGGCTTTTCTCCCTGGGGCAATTGAGCCATGATTTCTTTCAAATCAGGGGCTTTTTCGGCAGTGGTTTGATAACCTGTCGCTACAACGAATTCTCGAAATTGTGCGTTCGTCACCGGCGTTTCATCCATCCAAAATCCTGTCACGAAAACCTTGTGAACTGGCCTTTCATCAAGACGACCCGCCTCCGCGGTATCGCCCATCAAGAACTCTCCACCCGGAATCCACTTCATACCTGGAGGAGCTGTTTCAGCAAATATCGTTGAAGTGAGACAAAGTGCGAACACAACAAATGGCTTGAGAAAAAACATTTAAGCCTCCAAATTTTAAGAGCAAAAATTACGTAAAATTGCATACTAACATGTCTCATGTTAGAATGCATTTCTTTCATAGAAGGATTCATATGCACAAAATTCATCACACAGGCTGTTTTTTAATTGGCGTCACGGGACCAGGATTTAGCAAAAACGGCGACGCTCTTCTTGGGAGCGTCAGCGATGATCCCTATGATGTGAGAACCTTTATGAAGCTTGTCAGGCCTGCTGGCAACTTAGCGCATTTGGGATCGGAGCTCATTTCGACCACGGAACACACATTGACAGAGCGAGGTTATTTTGCCCATCCAGGCGAGACCACTCGAGGAGTCAATGAAGCGGGTCTCGCGTTTACTTGCGCCATGATTATCGAAGATGAATCGATTCCCAAAGAATTAGAGGCCACCCCTTACGTCGATCTCACGACCACCATGATGCACCA
>JAAKFL010000139.1 GCA_011065065.1 Chlamydiota bacterium
CCGATTTTTTCTCCGAGGTCCATTCCTTTCTTGTGGTCGGCAGGATAGTGGATGCCGCCCCAGATGCGCGACATACCGGCCTCTTCCGCAAGTTCGTTCCATTTTTTTTGATTGTCGGGAAACAGTTTTGTCAGAATGACCGCTACGGCAGATGAGATTGTGGAATGGGCAGAAGGGTAGCTTGGATGGTTGGGGATGGCTATCAAAGGTTT
This sequence comes from Chlamydiota bacterium, assembly GCA_011065065.1. Taxonomy (GTDB): domain Bacteria; phylum Chlamydiota; class Chlamydiia; order Chlamydiales; family SLFE01; genus JAAKFL01. Next base: position 213 of record JAAKFL010000139.1, read on the forward strand.
GATTTGAGAATTTGTTTGGCTGGGTCTTTTAATCCAAAAGGTATATTTCGAATTAAAAGCGGCGGCGTTGGAATCGAGAAATGCGCTCTCGAATAAAGCTCTGCCCCAAAGACGGGCAGCCAGGGGAGTGTTAGTCTCTTCAAAGTATTTTTGTAAAATGGCATTCCATTCTCCCGCATCTGGCGCAGGCAGGTTTGCCCACCAATAAACGGATTCGGTTTCGGTACCGTTGCGCTTGTCCATAGCAGCTAAGATCTCTTGAGTCTGCTCTTGCCAATACCTTGTGTTCCTCCGAGGAGTCTCAACGACAAATTCTTTGGATGATGCGAGATACCAGGTTTTGGCTGTTCCGTATTCGATGCCTCGATATCCCGGACTTGTGGGCGACCAAAGGCCGGCTCCCTTTTTGATCGGATAATTGGCGATCTGTTTCCTTTCTGCATTCAAGCGGGATGCTGCTCTACTGACAACGAGGGCGGCGATACCGCTGGAGTAGGGATCGAAATCATTGGCGTTAACCGAGGGCAGAGAAGCGTCGGGGATGAAAAGACGCAAAGTCCAAAGAGTCACAGGCCCTAAATCTCCTGTAAATTTACCTGTGAGTCTGTAGCTGATCCAGGCAAAATCTTTCTGGGCATTCGCAAGATAAGCAGGCAGGATCGTGTTTTCAATGGGGGATAGTTCAGTTGTTTTGATCAAATAAGTGGATTCATTATTGAGTCTCGTCAATTGCTCATTCGTGATGTCTTTTTTGGGGAGCGGGTAGTTCTTATATTGCTTAAACTGCTCTTTTTCATAGCGGTATGTCAACGGTGTGTTATTGGGATCGATGGCCTCTCCAAGAAGGACGCTGACAAGGCAAATTTGAACAAAGAAAATTGAAAGAATGTATTTCATAGAAAAACCCCTTTTTCTTTAAAGAAACTATAAATGAAATAATTCGTCAATTGATCTCTTTATCGTTGAAATTAAGCGAGTTAGCTAAATTAAAACGGGGTCAGGCCCGATCCCCCTACTTTAAATAGGGGTGATCATTATTTCACGAATTGTATTGATATAAAATGTTATATTATGTTATATATTGTTATATAGAGGCTTAATATGGAAGTTGTGATTACTGAATGGGCGCTGCAATCTTACATGGAACTAATGGATTTTTTTACGGAAGCGGAATGAGGTTGATATGATTTCACATACAAATGATGAAGGACATAATGGTTTACACGTATTGGATATTTTCAATGAAATGCGTCGTTTAGGTCTGGAGAGTACGTTTATTTTTGCTTTGATGGAAAATTGTCAGCGTTACGAGGGCATACGTGATCTTATGGAAATATGGTTTGATGAGGACGATGTTGTGGAAAAAGAAAAAATTATTGCGGATTTACAGGATGTGCTTGATGACATACAAAATGCACCTAAAACATCAGAAGAACGCCCTTTTGTGCATTACAAAGATCTTGATGTCATTAAAAAAGATGTTGTGAAATTTAAAAACCGGTTGCGAGAAGAAGTAGATCGTCAAGGTGGTATTAGCGAATTATCAAGAAGAACTGGGATTCCCCAACCTTCCTTAAGCAGATTTTTTACTTCAACATCTATGCCTCGAAGAACGACGCTATACAAAATTGCTAAAGCTTTAAATCTTCCTGAATCTTCTGTCGGTTTCAAGTGGACTCAATAAAGGAAAAATTCTGATTTCCTACTTCCTACTTCTGACTTCAAAGAGTGGGACAGGAAGGAATCGAACCTTATGCCTAATGCAGGCCCGGCCCCTTTCCTTGAATCTGTTCAATTAATATATGTGGGGGCTTGATTTCCATCGTCTTTCTTCTATTTATAATCACTTTCTGAGATGCAAATACATTTCCTCCCATTCAAATCGCAAATGGGGGTGGTCCACCAGACATTTTGAAGTCTATCTCTTCCTTTTGAAATTAAATATCCTTTTGGCGTTGTGATTTTAGCGCTAAGCTTATAGTTGGTAAACTTTTTAAGTGTATCGCGAACAAATTCTTTTTTCTTAGAATGATATTCAACCAAGGACTCAAATCTCCAAACTTTATTCTTTATGAGATCGTACCAATCTTTCGAGTCTTGTTTTGCATCTTCCTTAGAATGTTCTTCAACTTTGGTTTTGCGCAGGGTTATCGCTATATCAGCCATATAGTTAGTGGGTCTTATTCTACCAACGATATGCAGCAGTCCCGATTCATCTTTCCACTTTTGTACCGGAGCTGTCATTTGACAGGGACCAATGCCATGATCTTTCACTAAGCCCTTTTGCTCATCTGTTAAAACTGGAGCTTTGGCAATTGTTTCATAACTTCCAAATGTGACATCCAGAAGTTTCGAGGGGATCTCCCAGCCATTCTTTTTGCACATGGCTTCATAATCGCAAAACTTGTTTATTTCTGAGTCGATGATCCATTTCCAACTTTTGGACACAAGAGAACAGGTCGTCAATAACTCTTCTGTTTCTAAGAAGGAAAAAATAGTGAGGATAACCTCGGTCGGCACTGCTCTTTCGGGAAAGATGTTCTGAAAAGATTCTGATTTATTTTTAAGAATATCAAATAGTTTGATCATGAGAAATTTCCATCTTATAGTTAAAATTTATCAAAATTATAATATTAATTAAAATTTAAGACAATATAAAAAAGACTTAATTATATTAAATTATTTTTTTTAATAAGATTCTTGGCCTTGTTGCATAAGTCCCGCAAAAATTGCCTCAATCCCAGTCAGTGATAGGGGTCAGACGTGACTTATTGATAGGGGGCAGACGTGATAGGGGTCAGACGTGACATATTGATTTGTTTACTGAATAAGTCAATAAGTCATGTCTGACCCCTATCACTTGAAAGTTCTTCATAACGATAGTTTGCCTCGTTAATAAGATCCTCTTGAGTGATGCGTGTCATATCAACGTTATTAGCAAAATCTTGAATGACTTTAGAAATAATCACACATTTTTCATCCGACTCTGCTGATGGTTTTGCAGGAAACAGCGCAGTGGGTGTAAAGTTGAGTTCTGTATTTCTCATTGGCATACACATTTTATATCTCCTCCATAATTATTTCCTTAACGCTACTTCTTTTTTGCAACTGTTAAAATATTTTGCGTTTTCATTCTAGAAAATTGTGACCCATCTATTCCATAATGATCTAAGCACTCAAAGCCGTTTCTACTCAGCATTTCCTTGAGTTCATTTGCAGTGTAAATCTGTAGTGTGAATTTTCCCTTGTATATTTTTGGTTCCTGAGATCCCTTTTGGATTAAGTATTCATCGTATGAAGTTAGAAGTCCGGAATCTCTATCAAGTTTGGACTTTTGGACATGGTGAATGTGAGTCTCATTCACTGATTTTCTCACGTCCATTGCTAGGTTATTGACGGCATGATCTGTCATAGCATCCAAATTGAATATATCAAAAATATATAGTCCGCCATGTTTCAAGTTTCTACAGATATTCCTCAAAGTTTTTTCAAATTCGGCCTTTGTGAGATGTCCTACTGCATTGAAAATTGTGATAACTGCGTCGAATTTTCCCACTTCGATCGTTTGCATATCACCTTCAATAAAGGTTATATCTATTTTGTCTTTCTGAGCATTATCCCTTGCTATCATTAAAAGTTCTGGGCTGAGGTCTGCTCCAGTCACTTTGTAGCCGTGCTTTGTCAGCCAGAAAACTTGAGAACCCGTTCCACAGGTAAGATCTAGTACAGTCTTAACCTTATATTCACTGAGTATTTTCTCTAATGTGCGGTTAGTGTCATTGTCATTATCTTGACTGAGCAAGTCAAAGTATTTGGAAAGTTTGCTATATTCCAGAGGAAGACCTAACTTATTTTTTTTGGTATTCTTCATGAAGGTTTTTCTGCTAAAAATTCCAGGCAATGAGATTGAGCATTACTATCGTTTCGTTCTTTTTCTGTTTTAATTAGGAACCCAGAACGGGTAACAATCTCGCGCGCAGATTCTATCCCGGGATAAAAGTGAGCCCCTAATTTTCCCATCAACTCGGTAAAAGGACTTTCATGCGAGGTAGGTTTAAAAAACACCGTTTCTACAAATTGCCCACCAGGAAGAAGAGCCCGAAAGATCTTTCCCATCAACTCGGTAAAAGAACTTTCATGCGAGGTAGGTTTAAAAAACACCGTTCCTACAAATTGCCCACCAGGACGAAGAGCCCGAAAGATCTTTTCCATCGTGGCTTTGAGATGTGGAGGGGGAAGGTAAGGAAGGACATCGACACAAACAACAGCATCCATATTTTCTGGGTATTCATTGGTGATGATATCTCCGGTAATGATACTAGGGGAATCAACACTGGGAACATTGCCGCTAAGCATGCTAAATAGAAAAGCTTTGGCTATATTATCAACACAGGACTCGATGGCTTCATAATGATTGTCGATAGCGATCACTTTCCATCCTTTTTGAAAGAGAGGAATTGTATTAGCGCCTATGCCGCAGCCCAGATCTAAGACAGTCCCTTTTGAGTCGGAATGTACTAAGTAGGTCTCTACGTATTCTGATGTTTGGCTGCACGATAAATACATTTCTCGTTTGCCCGCTGCAAGCGATGGAAAAAGTGTATGTCCCTGCATAACGATCGGCCCTTCATCTTCCGCAATCGTTGGAACTTCTTCTACCTGTCCCCAAAATCTATCATCGGATAGGGTCAATGCATCTAGGCGGGTTTCCATATTTTAAAATCCTCAGGTTGTCATTGCCGTAAAGAGTACCATGAAAGTCATTATTTTGCAAGTTTAAAAGGCGTAAGGCTATTATTGAAAGTGATAGTGGTCATACGTGACATATTGATTTGTTTACTGAATAAGTCAATAAGTCACGTCTGACCACTATCTTAAAAAGGAAATTTGGTATGTTTTATAATTTTTTATCGTTTCAAAAGTGTTTTACTATTGAAAATAAAGTGTATTTATATTAAAAATGTTTTTAATGATACTTTAAAAGGAGTTTATCATGCAAAATATTAATAGCTTAGAAGAACTAAATAATATGTACCTAAATTATCAAACAACTATCAATTCTATCAATAGCGTAGCTTTAGCCAACCAAAACCTAAGCAACCTTATGGGTTTTGATTTTGACACCACCCCATACATCGACGCCATACAACCGCTTCTCAAAATCTATACAAATCTAATCACGACCGTATAGACACGCTAGCCAAGCAGTTCTGCTAACGATTCACGTGTTGGAATCTCACCAACAATTTCTGAGGTTTACCATCACGCT
>JAAKFL010000014.1 GCA_011065065.1 Chlamydiota bacterium
GAAAAAGATGTGTAAAATTGTAAGGGCAAGCCTTCGCACTCCGAAACTACTCAGTAGGATTCAAAACGTCGACTACAGAGTCTTGCGGCGTATGAATAAATTTTGACGCGATATATCCCATCGGGCGATTAATCAACCTCATCTCGCGGAATATCGCACGCGCATTCTTCTGAAGTTCCTTATCCTTGACATCTTCTTTAAGTGGTCGGAATTTCTCTTTAACTAGAAGATCCAAACTTTCCCTAATCAACTTACGTAAGAAGAAATTAAAATCATCTCGATCAGAAGCTTCAAGTAACTCGCGAGCGACACTTTTTGCCTTTCGGGCAATGATCAAACTAACAATCCAAATCAAAGGTGCAAACAAGATTCTAAAAGGTAATGTCTTGAATAATGACGGAATTGATGAAAGGATTTTCAAGAATACAAACTTGGTTGTCGCATCCTCAATTTCCCTCTTAATCCCATCTTCATCCAGAGCTAAGAAAGGCCTTCTATCGGTTATTTCACCCGTCATGGCATCACACTGATTCAAAAGAAAGTTCAATATCAGCTTCTTTCTTTCTTGTGGATCCTCTAAAGCATTAATTTCTGAAATAATAGATTTTCTTACGAAATTCCAAGTACTTTCTTGAATACTAGGATCTACTGGAAGGTCATCTTTTCCATTCAGAAACGCAATGTCAAGAATTTGATCCGCTAAAGTATCGGCAAAGTTCTCAATGTCTCGATATTCATCAAGGTTCAACTCATCCTTTAAGTAGGCTGCTGTTAAATCAGACACTTTGACCACAGCTTTTCCGATAAATGTTGGATCCTCGAAAACATGAGGCATTGCATCGACAACATGATTCAAAATGCTTCTTATTGTACCTTTTGCAACCTGATTGACAACAGCATCTTCTTGACCCAGCTCGTTCGCAGCCAAACTGTAAGCCCCATTAATCAAAAGTTGATGAAGAAAATCAAGGATACCGGGAGTATCATCCATCCATGACAGATAATCTGCATGATGATTCAAATACTTAACACCGTAGTCTAAAAGCCCAACCTCTAATCGAATCGCAGTTTCAGGATCAGAATTTTCACGTGGAACTGTTGAGTAACGCTCCAGAGCTTTCATCAATTCAAGAGACTGCACAATAACCTCAAAGTAGGGATCCAGCAACCCTTTGAGCTGTTTACTTATTTTTTCACTAATGGCTTCATAGGTCGCTGTTCTTTCAGAAATCCGTGGTAAAATCAATGGTAATGCCGCTTCTGTCTGGTCAGGTGGCAAAAGGACTTCCACAATTTTATTGGATAGATTGAGAATCACTTCGTCTCGTGACGCTCCACCAACCAATTCTTCGCAGGCATTTTCAAATTGAACAAGAATCCCTTTTAATAACGACTCTGCTTTTGCTTCGAAGGTTGCCCCTTCAGCATTCTGAAGAACTACTTGTGCCAATAGTGGCGCTAAATCCTTCAATAAATCATCCGCAAACTTCACTTCAGTATCATCCGTCGATAAACTAGGATTCTTCATTTCCTTAAAAGCCGCCCCAATCCCATGTGTAATTAGGCAAGTTTCGGTTGGCTTATCAAATGAGGATAGAATCGAATCAACGATTGTATCTAAGAAGGTTAATAGAGCCTCTCCTTTTTCATCGTCTAAAGTCCTTAAATAGGCTCGTGCCGCATCGACTTGGTCTTGATGATCTGATTTAAAGAAGTTCATATCCTCAGAAAGGTTGGCAAGTTCATGCGCTAGGCTCCCTGAACTCACTCTAAGTAATGTCATCAATTCTTGTTCTAACTCTTTAGAAAACTTACCGTTCAATTTCTCACGAATAAATTTATTGATCACTTTATTTGCACAAGGAACCATCACAAGGTCAAACATGAGTTGCTTCAATTCTTCTCTGCCCCCCAAGTCAACAACAGTCTTGAAACGCGATGACCAATCTACCTCATCAATGGAAACAGTCTCTAGATACTCTAACTTTTCACCGAAATTAATTACCTCTGCTTCTTCGCCCGTCAGACGAGCAATCCTTCTTTCAACCTGGTCGAATAATCTCTCAAATTTTTCAATTTTTTTCTGGATATCAATATTTGTTTCTTTTTCACGCAACTTGTATTTTTTTTTATCAAGCGATTCGAGACGCTGACGAAGCACTTCAAGAATAAAGGTGTTTTGAAGTTCGACTACACGGGTATCAGGTTTCTCATAAAGATCCCGTAAATCACTTAAGATATCTCTAGACGCTAGAATTTCACTCTCCAAAATTGTCATAAAGGGATCGAGTGCTTCTTTTGTTTTCTCCTGTAATGTCTCTGTTTCATCATCAAAATCAACCAAGCTTCCAAAAATAATAGATTTGAAATCATCTAAAAGGGGTTTCTGTTTAACTATCTGCTCCGAAACGACATTATTGACAACTCGTTTAAGAAGGACATTCATAGTTTTAGGAAAAAGAGGAAGTCCGTTTTCGTCTTTAACCGCATCAAATAAGATTTCCAATTTACACATAAAATTCTCTTTATGTAGATTGACCTCCTTGGCAACGGTCTCATTAATCGATTTAGAAATCAGTAACTCTTCTAAGTTTGCAAATTGAGGTTTTGCTTTGATCTCATCAGCTTCTTGCGAGAGCTCCCGATAATAGGTAAAATACTTCACAAGGAAATTCACAACCTCATCTTTGAAGTAGAGGCTAATCCCTTTTTTCACCGGAACCTTTTTAAACCACAAAATACCACTGTTGATACCACTGTTGTCAATCAAATCATCGAGGAAGAGTTTCATCAAAGCTTCTGCTTCTCTTTGAATTTCTTCATCGCTTCCAGACCTAATTTTATCGAGTCTGCTGGTCACTTCACTGAAAATATGATTGATTACAGCCGTCATCAACTCTTCTGAACTATCAAATGATTCTCTTCCCTCTTCATCCAAAATCTTCTGGCCAATTGAAAGAAAAATCACACCCGCCAGATGTTTAAGATATTTAGCCATGCAATCATCTTGTAAATATTGTAAATAGGAAGCATAACCTGCAAGAAATGTCCCCTCTAAACCTCCTTCCTCTGCCATGTGTTGAAGGAAATCAATCACTTTATTTACAAAAATAGAACACTTATTATCCGAGGAGATTGCTTCTAAACGATTTTGCAAACTGTCAATTTTTTTCTGACCCGGATTCAAGGCAGCAACAACAACACCGGCTAAATCTCCGTGACCTCGCAAATATGCCCACGTACGGCCATACACGCTAGGTTCAGGTTTTTCATATGTTTGCGGCTCAAATTCTTTTGCCACTGAACCATCAAAAAATAGATTGATCTCATCATCAAATTTATATGAGCCAAAAATATACATGAATTTCCTCTATATTGTTATATTATGAACCTATTATACCGATTACGTATAAAGAATATATTAAGGAAAAGGGAGAAAAACCCAAAAAAATTCCCTATTTCATGTCTAATTCAATGAAAAGAATATAATATTTTTTTAAAAATCGTTCAAATAATTACTTTACTCATTCGGCTATTATCAGAGCTTTTAAAATAATTTTTTGAATTTTCGTGATTTATCTTCTCATTTTTTCTCGTCATTTTTGAAACAATGAGAATCGAGATCAAGCTGAGTGTGAACGCGGGGACCATCGGAGGGATCACAAATGTAGTGAAATAGGGGTTCATGAGGTCCCAAGTCCCTGCCAAAACTCCCCCCACAATAATCCCTGCTAGGGCTCCGTACCGATTGACCGATGTTGAGTAAAGAGAGGTCAAGACAAGAGGACCGAAGGCACTACCGAGGCCTCCCCATGCATAAAAGACAGCTCCTGTGACCGTAGCGCTTTTGCTGGTTGCGAATATAAAAGCGAGAATTCCGATAAACACCACACTGGTTCTTGAGATTTTCAGGAGCTCACTCGATTCCGCCTGACGTCGGTAATAACGCTTGTATAAATCCTCGGTAATCACCGAAGCACAGACCAGAATCTGGGAATCCATTGTGGAAATATTCGCAGCCAAGACCGCACATAAAATAATTCCACCAATAAAAGGATGAAAGAGTGACTTCACCATATCGACAAAAACAAGCTCCCCATTCGCCAATCCTTCCGGAAAATAACCTATTCCTACCACTCCAACAAAAATAGCGCCGCCCAAAGCCAAAAATTGCCAAGTCATCCCCAAGAATTTCGCTTTCCAGATCTCTGAAACATCCCGAATTCCCATAAATTTGGTGATGATGTGGGGCTGGCCAAAATATCCCAGTCCCCAACCGAGAACAATCATGATAATCGAAACAAAAGAATATGTGGAATAATCATCCATTATCTGCAGAGAAATCCCTTGAGAAGCTGCATTTGAAATCACAGAGCCTATTCCCCCAATTTTTGACAAAGCAACCAATGGAACCATCAAAACCATAAACAAAAGAAAGAATCCTTGGAAGAGATCGGTCCAAGCCACTGCGACAAAACCTCCGACAAACGTATAGGCAATCACCACACTGACCGCAATGACAATTCCCACATAGAAGTTGATCGAGAACAATGATTCAAACAGATATCCCATGGCAATCAAACCTGCTGACAAATAGCAAGTTAAAAACACAAGTGACAAAAAAGCAGTCACTAAACGTATCGTGCCGGACTCATCCCGAAATCTCTTTTCGAAAAACGTCGAAAGAGTATTACTTTTGTATTCTTCCGTTAAGGTACGTAGCTTAGGGGCCACAAACTGCCAGTTCAAAAACATCCCGATTAGAAGACCCAGAGCCATCCAAATGTGAGGGATTCCTCCGATAAAAATCGCTGCAGGCATCGCCATGAACAGCCATGCGCTCATATCGGAAGCGTGAGCGGATAAAGCTGTCAGCCAAAAGTTTAATGAACGGTTCCCTAAAATGAAGTCCACCTCGGTCTGGCTTTTCTTATGGGAAAAAAGACCAATAGCTAAAAGAATGCTAAAATAAATGGCAAACGAAAAGATAACCTGATAGTGCATAAGGTGCCACTCCATTATTATTTATTAGTATTAAGGTTAGGGTCAATACCGGAAGATAGAGATTGAGGTAATTTTTATAAAGTACTTTTTTTTTAGGATATACAGGATCGTAAAACGGCAAGATAGACAGGATATACGAGAGTTATCCTGTCTATCTTGCGGTTCACCATCCTGTATATCCTGTTTTTTTCATGACGAAGGTTGAGATTTTGTTCACGATAAGGCACAATGTCCCTAAAATAGGAGTGCCATAATATGGAAAAAACAAAAGTTGTCATTATTGGATCGGGCCCGGCTGGTTATACAGCGGCACTCTATGCGGCGAGAGCGAATTTAGAACCTGTGATGTTTGAAGGTTTCTTTTCTGGACCTGCTGGCGGGCAACTCATGACAACAACAGATGTCGAAAATTATCCCGGATTTCCTGAAGGAGTGACCGGACCTGAGTTAATGGAGCTGTTTTGCAAACAGGCTCAACGTTTTGGAACTGTGATGCATCGTGAAGATGTGGAATCGGTTGATCTTTCAAAACGGCCTTTTATCGTAAACGGAAAAAATCGCTCTTATGAAGCGGAATCTTTGATCATTGCCACGGGCGCTACAGCAAAGAAATTGGATATCCCAGGAACGCGAGAAGGTGAGTTCTGGCAAAAAGGGGTGACCGCTTGTGCTGTATGTGATGGAGCCATGCCCATTTTTCGCAACAAGCCCTTGTTTGTGATTGGCGGAGGTGACTCTGCTTGTGAAGAGGGGCTCTTTTTGACAAAGTATGGAAGCCACGTGTATGTGGTTCATCGTCGAGATGAATTACGCGCCTCAAAAATTATGGGAGATCGTCTGATCAATCATCCCTCCACAACTGTGATTTGGGATCATGTCATTGAAAAAGTTGAAGGCAGCAAAGTCGTGGAAAAAGTGACGCTCAAAAACGTCAAGACAGGTGAAGAGGCTGTGCATGAGGCTGGGGGTGTCTTTTTTGCCATTGGGCATACTCCGAATACAGCCTTTTTGGATAACCAAATTGGTTTGCATGATAATGGCTATATTAAAATTGTTCCTGGAACTTCTATTACAAATATGGAAGGAGTCTTTGCTGCGGGTGATTGCCACGACCACGTTTATCGGCAGGCGGTGACGGCTGCAGGTAGTGGATGCATGGCGGCACTCGAGGCCGAACGATGGCTTTCCGCCCAAGAAACTTCACACGAACCAGAAAGTGTACACAGCTGATGAAAAAAAGTGTCATTCTGCTCCTCTTCGCCATCTTCTGTATACAGTTAGGAGAGGCCACTCATTTTAGACCTTGGCTAGGGCCGGATCTTCAACCCATTGCCACGGGTAAGTATACGGTGCAGAAATACGAATGGGTCGATATTGACAATCACGCCACTCGCTTTTGTTCTTTTGATAACTTTGTGAATCTCGGAGCCTACATTCCTTATGCTCCCTATAGCCTTGAAATAGAAGTCAACACAGCCAGCACCACCACAAATGCCTATGGTTGGAATGATGCGATTGTCACCGGGCGGTATCAATTGATGGATGATGTTTCGGGAGAAAATTACGTCAGCGCAGTAGCAGGAGCCAGCATTTCCAAAGCTCGACCCAAGTTTGTACGCGACATTAACACCTTTCATCATGGGACTTGGGAGTATTCTCTCCATGGCGCAATAGGGAAAGAGGTCCCTTGCGGTCCTACATGGGGTCAAAGAGCCTGGGGGCTTTTCGGTTTGGGTTGGGCGAATGAAGGGTCCTTGTGGATGGCGGCTCATGCCGAGTATGAACGCAATGCATGCGATCGGTATTGGTATGGAGCCTTCTTGACCGGTCTTTTTGGATTTGGTGATCAGATTCTTGTGATCGATACCTTTGCGGGATATGGCCCGATCAATCATCATTCACTTGATTTAGGAGGATATTTTGCCTATTCCTTCTGGGAAAGCGGAGTCATCAAAGTGAAGTATTCGTTCCGCGTTTGGGCAGAGAATTATCCCGCGTATGTCAATCTTGCTACGATTGAGTTTCAGTTTCCTTTCGGTACGGGTATTTAGCATTAAATCGGATATTATTTCACAGAGAACACTGAGAGGGGCACAGAGAAATTTTTTAACTCCAAACTGCCTTTAGTAATTTAAAAAAAAGGAAAAAATATGGAATCATCTAATTTAAAAATTACAGATTTACCAAGAGAACTATTAGTACAAATTTTTTCTCATCTGCCAAAACCTCCAACTCTCGAGCAAGCTTGGGTTTGTCGAGTATTTGCAGATATCGCTCAAGATGAATTCCTTTGGAGAAATTGGGCAGATCATTACTCAAAGCTCTATGGGATCAAATACCTTCACGTCGAAGGTGCTACCTGGAAAACCCACCAGAGATTTATAAAATTTCAAAAATCTCTTGTATCTCGCTATTCCTTACGCATTTCACCTCCCCCTGAACACCCTAAACGCTTAAAATTTTTAACTATATTACTTAACCGTTTGAAAAAAGAAGAAGAGCGTAATTCTAGAATGGAGACATTATTAAGAAATACAACTTTCGAACTTCCACCTCTAAACATCTCTTATGTATTTGAACGTATTGATTCGGAAACTCTATCAGCAGCTACACTTGATTTTGAACCTTTAGAAAATATTCTAGATGTACAGCCCCTAGAATCTGAATCATCTGGATGGTGTAATCTCTATTAATGTTTCGTCCGTGCCTTTTCTCAGTGTTCTCTGTGAAAAACAATCCTGTGAGATCCTAAAAATCAGCATCCTAAATCACGATCGCCACTGCCGTCGCATACTCTTTGCAGTGGCTTATGGTCAGCATCACCTGAACCTCACCAAAACGCTCCCGAATTTCCTCTGACAACACCACCACAGGCTCGCCATTCTGGCCTGACTGGATCTCAATCGCCCTCATGGAGACTTCATCGCGAAATCCTGTGCCCAAGGCCTTTGAAATCGCTTCCTTGGCAGCAAAACGTCCCGCAAAACGACCAGAACTTTCGCGATATTTTAAACAATATGACTGTTCTTTTTCGGTGAATGTTCGATCAAGAAATTTTTGACCGTAACGATCGATCAGCCGCTGAATGCGACTGATCTCAATGATATCATTTCCTAGTCCCTTTATCGGCATTTCTTATCTTTCTAAGGCAAAGTAACTGCGCGCGGGAGTTTCCGAAGAGGTAGGCATAGTCTCCTCATCTTCATACTCATCAAACGCATTGCAAAAGATCATCCTTCCAGAAGATGTATGCTTGACAGATAAGACATGTGACTTAATGGTCTTGCCGATATATTCGGCTCCCCCATTCACAACAACCATGGTTCCATCTTCCAAATACCCAACACCTTGACCTGGCTCTTTTCCATAACGTTGAATTTTGATCTCAAGAGTTTCCCCAGACTGGTTCAAAGGCTTCAGCGAATTCGCCAATGCATGAATGTTAATGATGCGAACTCCTTCAGTTGACTCGATTGTCGATTGTTTGATGCGGTTCTGATCTGCAGTAACAATATTTGCATTAGTGAGTCGAGCGAGACGAGTGCATTTGGCATCAAGATCGGCGATTTCAGGAAAGTCAGTTTCCACATACCGCATTCCTAACGTTGTGATTCCCTCCAACTTCTTCAAAACATCCAAAGCGCGACGCGCATTCGCCTTCAATCCATCATCAATACTCTCAAGGTTTGAATACAATTCTTTCAGCAAGAAACGAGGAACAATGATCTGATTATCAAGAAGACCCGAAGCGGCCAAATCAATCAGTCGTGTATCCAAGACCGCAGAAAGATCTAACACCATATCTTTCTTCTTTTGAACAGCTGCCTGAAATTTAATGAAAGGGATACTCAAATGAAGCTCTTCTGAAGAACGAAGTGTGATCATCACTCCAAAATAAGTGGTCACCAGGTAAACAATCACTTTCATCAGAGAAAACCCAATCACTTCAGGGCCAACTTGTCCAAATTGCAGGATGGTTGAGAGAATGAGAACGATGGCTTGACCCATCAGGTAACCAAAGAAAAGGCCAATCCACACAATATTAAATGCATAAAGGTCAAATTTCTTGATCATCCGTTCAAAACCTATTAACAAACCAGTCACAATGATCCCCGCAAGAATCCCAATTCCAATGTTAGCGGGACTAAATCCCCCTTCCAAAACCGTCGTCGTATAGGCACAAAAAAACAAAGCGCTAATCAATACAAAAAATAACCTAATAAATGTTGCGGTTGTGTTCATGGTTTGTTTACCTTGGTTAGTGTTTATTTTTTTCGCTTGTAAAAACTCCCTTACCCTCAAATAGTTAATATAATTTTAGGCACGGACTTTCAATTAAAAACTTTGGAACTGCTTTTACGCAGCAGTTTGATTTGTGATCTTAGAGTAAGAAAGAATTTATGTCGACATCCAAATTGAGTTATCGATTATTATTCTTGATTCCATTATAATTTAAAGTTGTATGTTGAAAGTTTCTCACTCAAAGCTTGTTGCAATTTCCGGAGTCGTATGGTTCCTTGTTGGAATTTTTCTCCTTCAATATGGCGTGCAGTTGTTAGTCTCTGCACTCCCTCAGCCTGTTCCTTTTGTGATGTGGACGCATCCTTTATTGGAAATATTAGCTCCTTATGTTGGAAGCCGGGAAAACGTGGCTGTGATGATTGTTTTGGGATGTCTGGTTACGGGAAATGTGAAATGTCATTTTGTCTTATCTCGATCCATAAACCGTGGGATTCATCGCATTTTAGCTCTCCCCAACCCCGCTCCTGTTTATAAGATTTATAGTTTGCCCTATTATTTCCTGATCGCGTCCATGATCGCCCTGGGATTTTTACTCCGCAATACCGGAGCTCCCGCAGACTTCCGCGCGGCTTGCTATTTGAGCATTGGATTTGGAATGGTACGTGGCTCAATGATCTACTTATGGTACGGGATGCCTTTCATCAGGGTGAAGGCACGGTAAATCTGCTCGACTAGCACGAGTCGTATGAGCTGATGAGTGAATGTGAGCCGAGACAGGCTCAAAAGAGAAAATTTATCTTTTAAAGATCTCGGTAACCCTTCGGCTCCTCCAATCACAAAGGTCAATCGGGCCCCTCCTTCCTCAACTTTCTTTTCAAAAAAAGTGGAAAATTCGGGACTATCCATCTCCTTTCCGGCAGGATCTAGGCAGATCACGGAGGATTCTTTCTCGACCAGTTGAATCAGCTGTTCATCAGATTTCGCCCATTGGCACTCGAATTCCACCTGTCCCTTCAGCCTTTTGAAGTATTCGCCCATCGCGGTATCCAGCCACGATTCTTTGGTCTTTCCAATGGATAAAATTTTGATTTTAATCATTTGCCGTGATCTTTCATCATGCGGTCTATACGACGTTTGTCATCGCGCTCTTTGATGGCGGACCTTTTATCATAAGATTTTTTTCCCTTAGCCAAAGCAAGTTTTAATTTTGCGCGGCCTGATTTGAGGAAAATCGAGAGAGCAACGATGGTGAGCCCTTTTTCTTGAGTGGCTTGCTTGAGACGCTGGATCTCCTTTTTGTGCATGAGAAGCTTACGGTCTCGTTTTTCTTCGTGATTTTGGATATTTCCGAACTTATAGGGGGCGATACTTGCACCAACGAGCCACAATTCATTACTGAGAACTTTGACATATGCCTCCTGCAGGCCTCCTCCGCCACTACGGAGGGACTTGATTTCAGTGCCTTTTAGCACGATTCCTGCCTCGAAGGTTTCGAGGATTTCGTAATCGTGAAAGGCGCGTCGATTGGAGACTAGTTCATTACTTTTTTTGCTCATAGTGGTTTAATTATAGCTGTTTTTAGACATTTATGGCGAGGTTTTTAGCCGCAGATAAACACAGATGTCCGCTGATTTTTTTTAACGCAGAGGGGCAAAGACACAAAGCATCTCAGAAACAAAATTTATTGACATTGACCCCCAGCTCGCGTATCTTCATTGGCAACAAACCATAGGTAATGCCATGAAGTTTATCATTTCTCTCGCTGATCTCAATAAACTCCTCAACAAAATTCAAAACGTTGTCCCTCAAAAGGCAACCATCCCCATTCTCTCGAATTTTCTTCTGGAGGCCTCAGGGGGTGACCTCATTCTCACCGCCACAGATTTGACGGTTGGAATCCGCAGCTATACAGAAGCAAAAGTAATTAAAGAAGGAGCGACAACTCTCCCTGCAAAGAAATTTGCCTCGTTGATCCGCGAGCTCACGACTCCCCATATTGAGATCCACACAAATGAACATGACATTACCGAAGTGATTGCTGGGTCTTCACGTTTCAAATTACATGGCATGAACAAAAGTGAATTTCCTTCACTACCTGAACTAGCAGAAACGACTCAGTTCATCATCCCTCAAAGGGAATTGAAAAACATGCTTTTCCGCACCTCTTTTGCGGTGTCGCGAGAAGACAATCGTTATGTATTGACCGGAGTCTTTATCAAAATCCAGAACGGAAAGGCGACGTTTACAGGAACAGATGGGAAGCGGCTGGCAAAAAACGAAATAGGGGTCTCTCTGGATCCTTCGTGGAAAGGAGATTACATCATCCCCCTGAAAGCTGTCGAAGAGATCACAAAAAATCTGAATGAAGAGGGGGATGCCACCATTTATCTGATGAAAGATAAGATAGCCATCGAGGCCAATCAATCAATTTTGATCACTAAATTGTTGTGTGGAGATTACCCTGACATCAACCGCATCATCCCAGAAAAAATGGAAACCCATGTTTCGCTTCATCGAGAAGAATTGATGACATTATTGCGTCAGGTCTCTCTTTTTACGTCCAATGACAGCCAGTCTGTCCGCTTTTCCTTTACAAACGGAGAACTCAAGTTGTCTGCAAATGCGATGGAGGTGGGAGAGGGTCATGTAAGCATGCCTGTGAATTACAACGGGGAGAATCTTGATATTGCGTTTAACCCTCACTATTTCCTGGATGTTCTTCGTCACACGTCAAAAGAAACTGTAGATTTAGGGATCATTGATGCATTTAACCCGGTCGTGATTAAAGAAGAGCTCGAGGGCGAGAAGCCCGATGATTCTTTATGTTTAATTATGCCCATGCGTCTTGATCAACCTGTATAAACTCAAGTGTCCACCAAATATGCTTATTAAACGCCTTTTGCTTCGACAATTTCGTTGTTATGACGAGTCGGTTTTTGAGTTTTGTCCCGAAATCAATCTGATTTATGGAGCCAATGCTCAAGGAAAAACAAGTCTTTTAGAAGCTCTCCATTTACTCGCCATCGGCCGCTCGTTTCGAACTGTTCGTTTGACGGACATGATTCAAAATGAATCCGAATCATTCTTTTTGGAAGCGCTTTTTGAGTCTGGGGGTGTGGAGCAACGTGTAGCGATCTCCTTTAGTGGTCGTGAGAGAAAGATTGTGCACAACAACACCACCTATCCCGCGTTTTCTTCTTTGATAGGCCTTCTGCCTGTCACGATGATGATTCCTGATGACGACTTGATCAAGGGGTCTCCGGATGCCAGACGAAAGTTTATTGATCTCCAAATCTCACAATTCGATCCGCTCTATCTCCATTACCTCACCCGATACCAACGGGCGATGAGACAGAGAAATCATTTGTTAAAGTCTCAACAGCTCACGATCATCGATCCCTGGGAACAGGAAATGGCGAAAGCAGCCAGTTATGTGGTAAAAAAGCGAAGGCAACTGATTGAAGCGCTTCAACCCAATGGGCAGCAAATCCATCATGTTCTGAGCAACGGGAATGATGTGTTAAATTTGCGGTATCAAGAGAGCCTTGAGGGAGATTACTTGCAGCAATTTCAAAAGAATCGGATGAAGGAAGTGAAATTTGGTTTCACTTGTGCAGGACCCCACCGCGACGATTTGTTAATTACAATTGGCAACCAAGAAGCGCGTCATTTTGCCAGTGAAGGGCAAAAGCGGACCTGTGTGACGGCGCTGCGATTGGCATCGTGGCATTTGTTGAAAGAGCGTATTGGAAATGCTCCGTTGATGATGATTGACGATTTTGGAATAAGCTTGGACCGGAAAAGGCGTCAGCAATTTATGGATCAATTGTCTGGGTTGGGGCAAGTATTTATCACCAGTGTGGAAGAGTTGCAGTTTGCGGATCGGAATGTGCAATCGTTTGAAATCAGACAAGCCCTTTTAAATTAACCGCGAAGATGCGCGAAGAGATGTTTTAATCTTATTGATTTTGAATAAACTGCTTTCTTCGAGCGTCTTCGCGATCTTCGCGATCTTCGCGGTTAAATTTATCAGTTTGTTTACTTAAAGCTATAGCCTATCGAGAGCTTGGCTCCGTAACCACGTATTCCAGATCGACCTTCATCAAGGCTTGAATTAAATCCTACTGCGAGATTCACTGACCAATTATCTTTGAAGTAATAGTCGAAGGCCAGCGCAAAATTCGACCCTTGTGTGGCTCCATCGATTACAGACTTCCCTTCAGGAAAAAAGGGATCAGTCAAGAAGGTCTTGCTATTCGCCCATGCATATTGATAGATAAAGGTCGTCCAAAAGGATTCACAAACTTGACACATGAGCTCAAATCCAACGTAGCGACTGTTCGAAAGAAACTCTTCACCCACATCTCGAAGAGTCGTCACAATAGGAAACTCGATGTCCAATTCATCAAGGATAGTCGTCAAATCCGTCCAATTAAGTCCAATGACAGGAACGAGATAACAGTGATCTCCACAAAACGGAATGTAATATCCAATCCCTGCTCCATAACTGAGAAAGTCTCCATCCCCTCTAGCAGCCGATATCGTCGGCTTCACAGCAAATCCACTGTCTTTAATAAAGAGAAAAGTTCCATCGGCACGTAGTCCGTACATATCCAGCTGCTGCACAACCTCCTCTTCTTCCAATACCTGTATTCGATAAAGAGCAGGACCCACGTCAGCACGACCACATAAGACAAATTGAGGTAAAGCTTGTAAAGGAAAAAGTAAAAGAGATAAAACAATTGTAAATATCTTACGCATAAAAAACCTCCATAAAAATTATTATTAGATAAGTAACGAGTATACATGATTGAACGAATTAATGAAAATAAGAGTGACAAAAGAAAAGGAATGTGATACACTTAAGTCACTGATTATGAAGAGACAATTTCCTATTTTTCAATCCCATTTAGATCTTGCTCATCAGAATTGGGCCAAGTTAATCGATGGAAATAGCCTTGTCATTGATGCCACGTGCGGAAATGGCTACGACTCAGAATTTCTGGCATCTTTAAAACCTACTCACCTTTACTGCCTCGACCTTCAACAAGACGCCATCGATGTGACAAAATCAAAATTAAATGACACTTCCTGTTCCTTTTTTCAGCAGTGTCATTCTTGTTTTCCCAATGAAATTCTAGAAAATTCAGTGAAACTCGTTGTTTATAATTTGGGGTATCTGCCCGGAGGAAACAAAAACCTCACAACAAAAACAGAAACCACACTATTGAGCCTGAAAAACGCGATGGGTCTTTTGGTTTCAGGTGGAGTCATCAGCATCACCTGTTATCCTGGTCATGAAGAAGGGACCCATGAAGGAAAGGCCATCCTCAAATGGAGCTCTACCCTCGACCCGTCACAATGGAGTTGTTGTGTTCACACCTTTACAAATCGGAAGAAGTCTCCGAGTTTAATCTTGATACAGAAGAGTCTTTTGTGACCTCTCTTCTTCGCTTATCTTCGCGGTCAAATCTTGAAAGCACAGTTCATCAAACCCAATCCACCCCTTCCGCCCCAAAATCCGCTCAGCTGCGATGACAGCACCCAATGCAAAACCTGACCGGTTTTTTGCTTCATGAGTCAAAGTGATGGAGTCCGCAAAAGAATTGAAAATCACAGAATGGGTCCCAGCAATATCCCCACATCGGACACTGGAAAAATGGAGCTCATTTTCTCCCCTTTTCTGATCAAGATCGAAAACTGCAGACTCTTTTCTGTCGATATGAGAAAGCAGACGCTCCACAATCCATTTAGCTGTCCCCGAGGGACTATCCACTTTCTCCTTATGATGCATTTCAAAACCCCCGACATCATATTCCTCAAACTGATTCATCAGTTGAGAAGCGTAAGAAATCATTTGGAGAAAGAGATGAACTCCTACGGAAAAATTGGGAGAAAACACGCAGCCAATTTGAGCCTGATCCACGATTTCCCGCACGGCATCATAATCTTCCTCCCAGCCAGTCGTTCCAATCACGAGGGAAGCTCCTGAAGCCACAGCTTTCTTGACATGATCAAGAACGACATCGGGATGTGAAAAGTCAATGCAAACCTCAGCATCACCAATGTCCACAATTTGATGCCCTCGCTCCAAGGCAATCTTTTCGACAGCCTTTCCCATCTTTCCATATCCCATAAGAGCACACTTCATATGACTACCTCATTTTAACAACTTTTATCGATTTACGAATTCCCCATTCGATAATTCCTCAAAACTTGTCGGCACTCGGATATTTTTTGTATAATCACGATTATCAGCACACTTTTGACATTCCAATTTAAAATCTTCTAATCGACTCAAGTAACGAACCCCGGTTACCCCCTCTAAACCATGGCTCCCACCCTCACTTTTTTGCAAGAGAAAGGTGGAAACATAAGCAATGTTGCGCGCATGTTTCTCAGGGACTTCTATTGTAATGGTTTTTGTTTTCAGATTTCTTGAAAGTTTGATGTCCTTCGAAAAATCCAACAAAAAACAAAATTCATCTTCACATAAATTATAATCTATGACTTTAACATCCCCATCTGCTGGGATCATGTATTTGAATTCCAATTCATAAAATCTTTCATAATCGGGCCTTGATGGTTCCATCATTTTTCTCCTTATTAGACTCTAAAAATATTATTTTCAAAAAATTATTCATAAACCGCTGTTGTTCAGTGGTTAAAGTCCATAATACCATAAAACAATCATCATTTCTAGTAAAAGCCGATTTGGTCCAATTTGCCGAGCCATTCACTAAGATCTGGTCATCGATCATCATCGTTTTTGTGTGGAGGAGTTCCTTCCCTTTGTTAAAATAAAGGGGGACACCAGCCTCACGCAAAGCTTCAATCACCCGTATGCTGGCTCCATATCCCGATTGTTTATCAATCACCACCTGAACATCCACTCCCCTCCGATAAGCCTGTATGACCTCCTCTGCAAAATCTAGCCTTGTCCAGGTAAACATCGCGATTTTCAAAGAATCCTTTGCAGTTCGAATCAGCTGTAGTATTCTTTCGGGACCTTTGGGACCAGTGGGCAAAAACCACAGATCAAGATGCTGGCCATTGATGTCAAAAACTTGATGCCCACCAGGCCCATCATTAAAGGGACCCAACTGGGAAATTTTCTGATTCAACCAGTTTGCGATTTCCGATGACCATATCCCGGTTACCAAATTATCATAATATCTCAATGAGGCGGTTGTCATATTCGAGGTCCCCATCAGTACCAATTCGTCATCCACAATCAGAATTTTTTGGTGAGTGATCCCCTCCGGATCCCGTTTTAACTTTTTCACTTTCTTCGATAGCTGATAATCGAGATTTTTCGCCGCTCGCGCATCATACACAACATACACATCGACTCCCTCTTCCGCTTTCTTATTTAGAGCCTCAATGATAAAACGGTCTCGCATGGTAAATATGATCAGGGTAATCGACTTCTCGGCCTGATCAATAGCAGCACAATGGGTTTCCCTAAGATCTTGCCTGGTTTGTGAAGAGTAAAGGACGAAAGGATCGGTTTCTGATGGAAGCTCGACTTCAATCGCCCTCAGAAAACCAAAATAACTAGCAAAAAGGGTGACCACAAAAACAGCCAAAAGTCCGAGGGAACGGCGGTTCATGAAATCCATCCCATTTGGTCAATGTGACCCGCCAAAGCCTCTTTCAATGCTGTATACCGCTTCTTCACGTCATCATTTTTCACAGCAATGGCCAAAGCTTTCTTGGTTCCTACTAGAACCACCAGTTTCTTGCCTCGAGTGACCCCGGTATACAAAAGATTACGATGAAGGAGCATAAAGTGTTGCGTATGGATCGGAATCACCACACAAGGGAACTCGCTTCCTTGAGATTTATGAATGGACACGGCATAGGCCAAAGCCAATTCGTCTAAATCGCAAAAATCGTAGATCACTTCTCGACCATCAATGTTCACTATCACAATCTGATTGACGTTATCAATTGATGTGATCCATCCAACATCACCATTATAGACTTCGCGCTGATAATTATTCCGCATCTGCATCACTCTGTCGCCCACCAAATATTTTTGCCCCGCCAGAAATAAAGGATTGCCTTGAGGGGTCAGTTGCTCTTGCAAAACGAGATTGAGATTGAACGTTCCGATAACCCCTCTTTTCATCGGAGCCAACACTTGGATATCTTTCAAGGGATCAAAGCCATACTTTTCTGGCAGTCTTTTGGTGACAAGACCGAGAATACTCTGGAGAACATCTTCTGGCTCCGGCATATCAATAAAAAAGAAATCACTATTCGCTTCATTTTTGAGATCGGGAAAGTAGCCTCCGTTAATCAAATGAGCACTCGTAACAATCTTAGAACCCTTAGCTTGTCGGAAAATTTCCTTGAGTGTTGTGACGGTCATCTTCCGCGAACTGATGAGATCATTGAGGACATTCCCCGGACCGACGCTGGGGAGCTGATTGACATCTCCCACAAAAATGACCCGAGCGTAATCAGGAAGGGCTTTCAGAAGTTGATTCATCAGAACCGTATCGATCATGCTGGCTTCATCGACAATGATCAAATCACATTCTAACGGATTTTTCCGATTCCGCTTGAAGCCTCTGATCCGAAAATTATACTCCAACAAACTGTGAATTGTCGACGCTTTTTTTCCAGTGATTTCGCTCATCCTCTTCGCCGCTCTTCCGGTGGGAGCCGCCAATACAATGCGATGAGTCAGTTTTTCCGTCACTTTTAAAATGCAGTTTATAATGGTGCTTTTTCCTGTTCCCGGACCCCCCGTGATGATGTGACATTTTTCAGAGAAAGCCTTCTTAACAGCAGACGCCTGTTTTTTCGCCAGAGTTATCTTCAACTCCTTTTGCACCCAGTCAACCGCTTTGTCAACATCGACATCACGGAGCTGGAACGGAGAAAACTTCAGCCGTTTCAGTTCTTTTGCCACTCCCAATTCAGCCAGAAACAAAGGAGTCAGCCAAACGAAAAGACGATGACTTTCTTCCTCGGGGATCTGAGCCAAACGAATCCGGTCATCCGCTCTAAGCCCCTCAAGACGGCTTGTCACCAGCTCAGCATCCACACCCAAAACCTCTTTTGCCGCTTCGGTGAATTCGTCAACGGGATAACACATATGTCCATCTTGTGAGAGCTCAGACAACACATATTCAATCCCCGCATCGACCCGTTTTGGCGAATCCTTTGCAATCCCCATTTTACTCGCCACTTTATCGGCGCTTTTAAAACCGATTCCGAAGATATCCCGTGCCAGATTAAATGGATTGTCTTTGATTTTTTCGATGCTTTGATCTCCATAAGTCTTAAAGATCTTCTGCGCAAAAGCGGGACTGATATCTTGGGATTGCAAAAAGATCATCACATCCCGAACCACCTTCTGTTCATCCCAACACGATTTAATTTGTTCAATACGTTTCTTCCCGATTCCGGGAATTTCTTGAAGACTCTCAGGATTCTGATCGATAACATGAAGCGTCTCGATCCCGAATTTTTCGACAATTCGTTCGGCATAAACGGGACCAATCCCTTTTACTAGACCGGAACCCAAGTATTTCTTGATGCCCAGGATATCGGAGGGAGCTTCGAGTTGGCAATCGGTGACAGAGAACTGACGCCCGTGAACCATATGGTTCTGCCACTCACCCACGCAACGAACCGTTTCTCCCGGTTGCAGAGAGGTCATGGAGCCTACAATACAGATCAAGTCCTTTTGTTTTGGGGATTTCAGCCAAGCCACGGTGAACCCGTTCTCAGGATTTTGAAAAGTGATCCGTTCTATGTAGCCAAATAATTCTTGCATAATTAATAAATATTGTAAGGGCGTGGAGCAAATAGAAGCAATTAGTAAATTTAACCGCGAAGATCGCGAAGGTCGCGAAGATGCGCGAAGAGATCATTTAATCATGGTGATATTAGCTAAGGTTAAAGCTTGTGCACATCTTCGCGCTTCTTCGCGGTCTTCGCGACCTTCGCGGTTAAATTTACCAATCCACTTTGACCCAATCCTCGGGAACGATATCATAATCATCTAAATGCACATTGGTCATCCATTTCGCAGGCGCCACCACAATCTTCTCAGGATTTTGATTTAAATATGCTGCCCACCACGAAAAACTCGAATTCGAAATGATGTTATGTTTACATAAACGCATTAAAAAGAAATCAATCAGATAGTCATTATTTTCAATATAGATGATATTCCGGTTCATTTGTCCAAACGCTAATTTACACCACCAGACTTGATCAGAACAGACCACAAACAACGTGTCTTCATCGGGAAACAACGCCATGGCGTTTTCAAAATAATCTTGAGTGCAAAAATGAAAACAGTATCTATTTGGATCCTCCGCAAAATATGTCCGGGCGTGAACCGCCACTGTTTTCGGATGATTCAAGATTTCTGAATACTTTTGCTTCAATTCATCCAGAATCTCTTCTGAAGGTTGAAACAATTCCACGATCTCAGCTTTATGATGCTTAAAATATTTCTCGGATTGAAAAAATCCCATAATTTTCATATCAGAGTAAAAGGGAATGGATAGATAAGGATGAAACGGTTCTCCATAAACAGCCTTAATTTTCCGCGGAGGCGAATCGGCGTTAATACGAAAAAATACTTTTTCGTAATTGTATTGGATACCAAAACCCG
>JAAKFL010000140.1 GCA_011065065.1 Chlamydiota bacterium
AGTTTTTCTGTTATTTGGATTGATTCTGTACTTTTTCTCGAATGATGGTGTCTTTGTTTTGAAGTGGAACGCCAATTATTGGTTCATTTATCTCTTGTTTTCGTTTCCTTTTCTTTATATTGGTTGGCGAACTCTTCAGTATTTTGAGGAGAGCGGAGTCAAAGCCGCCATGGAAGAGTAGAAGATTCTTTGTACATAACTGTCTTTATAAATTTTAACGCAAAGACGCAAAGATTCTTGGACCAACGGTCCATGCGCTTTTTAGACGCAGATGGCACAGATGAGCGCAGATGGTGAGCCTTATTCAAGGCTCACCATCTGCGCTCATCTGTGCCATCTGCGTCTAAAAGTTCGAGATCACTTCGTGATCAAAAACGTATACGCAAACCTTTGCGTCTTTGCGTCTTTGCTTCTTTGCGTTAAAATTTACTAAGACGCTCTCGCACTAAAAGCCCATGCCTCCCATGCCTCCCATTCCGCCCATGCCTCCCATGCCTCCCATGCCACCCATGCCACCCATACCGCCCATGCCTCCCATATCAGGCACTGCAGCTTCAGTTTTTTTCACCGGTTTTTCAGTGATCATGCATGCTGTGGTGATGAGTAGTCCTGCAATTGAAGCAGCATTGGCAAGCGCTTGTTTCGTGACACGAACAGGATCTATCACACCTTCTTTCAAAAGATCACCAAATGTGTCGGTCAACGCGTTGTAACCGTAGGATCCTTCTCCTTCAAGCACTTTCTCGTTAATCAAATTCCCCGCTTTACCGCAATTGTTGGCAATCTCTGTCAACGGAGCATTTGTTGCTTCATGAATAATGCGAATACCTGACTTCACATCATCGTCATGTTCAGTAAGATTCTTCAAGGCGTCGGCTGCTCGAATGAGAGCCACACCACCACCTGGAACAATCCCTTCGTGGACTGCTGCTCGTGTGGCATGAAGAGCATCTTCGACTCGCGCTTTTTTCTCTTTCATCTCGGTCTCAGTAGCGGCACCAATATTGACAATGGCCACTCCGCCTGCAAGCTTCGCTAAACGTTCCTCAAGCTTCTCTTTGACATAGTTTGAAGTGCTGTTTGCAATTTCCGATTTAATTTGAGAAACGCGCTCTTCAATTTTATTAGGATCACCCGCACCATCAATAATTGTGGTGTCATCTTTTGAGATCTTGATGGTTTTCGCTGTTCCAAAGTGAGAGGGATCAGCATCTTCCACCTTCATCCCAAGCTCTTCTGAAATCACTGTAGCACCGGTCAAGATGGCAATGTCTTCTAACATGGCCTTGCGACGATCTCCAAATCCAGGAGCTTTCACTGCGCATACAACTAAGCCGACTTTCACCTTATTGAGAACCAATGTTGCCAACGCTTCGCTGTCAACATCTTCAGCAATAATCAAAAGAGGTTTGGGGTTGTTTTGGTTGGTCTTTTCCAGGATAGGAATAAGTTCTTTCGCTGAAGAAATTTTCTTATCGACAAGAAGGATATGCGCATTCTGGTATTCGACTGACATGTTTTCGGCATTTGTCACGAAATAGGGGGAAAGATACCCATGGTCAAATTGCATTCCTTCGACAACATCCAGTGTTGTGTCTAATGTATTGGACTCCCCAACTGTAATGATGCCATCTTTGCCCACTTTTTCCATGGCATCGGCAATGATCGAACCAATTTCTGGGTCGTTATTTGCTGAGATAGTGGCAATTTGCTTGACCTCTTCAGAAGAATTGATGGGAGTCGCCAATTTATCCAATTCTTCAAGCAAAGCTTTGACAGCTAGGTCGATTCCCTTTTTCACATTCATTGGATTTGCGCCAGCACTGACACTTTTGACTGCAGAATTGAGAATGGCTTCTGCTAAAACAATTGCCGTGGTGGTTCCATCTCCGGCATTATCCGATGTCTTGGAAGCCACCTCTTTCACAAGTTGAGCTCCCATGTTTTCAAATTTGTCTTTTAATTCAATTTCCTTTGCAACGGTGACCCCGTCTTTTGTGGAAAGAGGAATTCCAAAACTTTTTTGAATCACAACGTTGCGTCCCTTAGGACCCAAAGTGACTTTGACTGTGCGAGCTAATGTTCTCACACCCTTAAGAATGGATTTTAAGGCTTCATCTTTGAACTTTAATAATTTTGACATAACAGCTGCTCCTTATAATTAGGTAAGAATTCCTAGGATATCATCTTCCGACATAATCAAGTATTCGGTATCTTCATCGTCTTGAACTTCCACCGGTGTTCCCGCATAGGGGCTGAAAAGAACGCGGTCTCCCTTCTTTAGTGTCAGGGGCTGACTGTCCTTACCCGGGCCAACTTCCAAAATTTCACCTTCTAATGGCTTTTCTTGTGCCGAATCAGGAAGAATGATTCCTCCTTTTGTCGTTGTCGCTTTCGATCGTTTAATGCAGACGCGATTTCCTAATGGCTTGATTTTCACCATGATGTTTCTCCTCAAGTTATTGTCCTGGTTAGATTTACCAATTGTATGAGGGAGAGTGATTTCTGTCAAGATTTTAGCACCAGAGGCTACAGAGTGCTAGATCGAGGAGGGAAAACAGGATAGAAGGATAGTAAGGATTAACAGAATTGGTTATTTGGCGGTCTCCATTTCTCGGCCAATCAAACGGATACTCATTACGCTCAGAACCGTAATTGCGACAATCAACCCAAAAATAACAGGCGCACAAGCTGAAATGGTGGGCACAAATAAGAGCGTCCCTTGGAATACCCCTGAACTTACCCCCTTTCCTAATCGTGACCCAACTCCGTCAATTTGCGTTTTTGCCTTAAATTTTTGATCCGATGGAAGGGGTATTAAGGCTAATTCTTTTGTATAATCAAAAAGAGTGTACCGGGTACTGCGGCTGAGAATCACATGTAAAGATCCCATAAGCAGCGGTGGAATGATAGACAGCGAAAACATCAGAGGCAGAAAAAATATTAGGGCTGAACCAAGAGTCACTGCGGGAGTGACCAGGGCCCAAGAAATCCAATCCATTCGCTGTAACCGGATGATCAAGATCATGATCCCAGCGGATAAAATACCGATGAATCCGGTTATTTTGTTCATATAGACGTTGTAATCGGAGGGATGGGGAAACACTTTCAGCACTTCATCTTTCCAAACCACTTCCGTAAGATTAATCAAGAGATTAAACCCAAAAACCATAAAGGCCAGACACAAGAGATATCGTGACTTGAAGATTGATTTAAAGGATTCGCTAAAAGACATTTTATATGGATGAGAAATGGGCTGCTTGACAGACTTTTCGATTTTTACAAAAACAACCCCAATGATGATAGCCGTCAAAATTAAAAAGGTGGTGAGGTTAGTCAATGTCGTATCCCAGTTGGGAGATGTGAGCATGGGGACCATGATTCCCGCTGTGAAAGCTGACAAGTTACCCGCAAGAATGATCCAAGGATATTGGATTTTTGCCTCCGGAGCTTTTAAAATCTCATTTGCAAAACCAGTGAACAATATGTACCAGATGATGATCGTCCAAATTTCGGCCATGACGTAAAACAGAGACGAGGGCCAGTAGCGAATCATCGAGACAAATCCTATCCAGCCATCGGGAAGAGAAGATTGTAAACGATCTGCGAAGGCATGAGGCAGAAGGGAATCCCCAAGAGGGTAAAGGAAGAAAGTAAAGAGAGCGTAGAACGATGTACAAAAACTAATCGCAAGTAAAAAGAGCGTGGAAAATTTTATGCGATTCGATAACCACACCGTTAGGGCAACAAAAAAAATAGTGCCAGGAATCAAGGCCCAGGTTTTGAGAAAAGGAATGGCTTCAGTTCCCGAAAGTGCTTCAGTGAGTACTAAGCTGTCTTTTAGATTTCGTAGGATGTAGTAGTTCAGGCAAATCAAAAAACAAAGAGTGATAAGACTAGTGGATCGTTTCATATCAGGCACATTGCCGTATAATGGCGCTTTTATGAGAATATTGAACTACAAATGAAATCAGACATGATGAGAATTGTAATGGCGAGGACAATAAATGTACAGTGTCCGAGATCGATTAATCTTCAACAGCATCTTCGATTTTTTCCTTGTCAGGAGCCATGTAGGGCGAGGATATGGGGGATTGGGGTTTGATTGTGAACCAGAAGGTGGCGCCATTGCCGGGAGTACTTTCGACACCGATTTCTCCACCGAGGAGATGGCTGAGTTCTTTACAAATGGCTAGACCGAGTCCTGTGCCTCCAAATTTGCGGGAGGTAGAGGTGTCGACCTGGTTAAATTTATTGAAGATAAGATTATGTTTGTCTTCAGGGATTCCAATGCCATTGTCTGTTATAGAAAATTTTATGATATCAGATTTAGGTCTTTCCACTTCGATGGTGACATGACCTTCGGGGGTAAATTTGACCGCATTATTTGTCAAATTTTCAAGGATTTGGCGGATCCGTGCAGAATCACTGATGATTGTCTGGGGAATATTTTTAGCATATCGAAGATGGACCTCGATTTTTTTATCACGGGCTTTTAGTTGAGTCGTACTGGATATCTGTTCCACAAGATTTTTCAAATTGAAGTGTGAGAATTCGATTTCGATTTTGCCTGCTTCGATTTTGGAGATATCGAGAATATCATTCACAGCATGCAACAAATAGTCGGCCGACTCGACAATTCCGTTTGCGAACACTTGCTGCTTATCATCGAGGTCAGTTTCCACAAGAAGATTGGCTAATCCAATAATTCTATTCATAGGAGTAAGAATTTCGTGAGTCATGTTGGTTAAAAATTCCGACTTTGTTTGATTGGCCTTATCTGCTTTATCCTTTTGAATTTTAAGGTATTCTTGGGATCTTGCACGAGAAATTTCGATTCCAATCCAGTTTGCGATAATTTGGATCAGAGTGAAGTTTTTCTTAGAGAAATGTTTTTCATGCGGCACATCGTTTGAAAAACTGATTGTTCCATAGATATCCCCGTCGACATAAATGGGGGCTCCAATGAAAGCTTCTAATCCTGTATGTTTGTAGTACGGGCGTGTATCGAACTGGGCTTCACTGATCTGTTTGAATCCTATGGGAGCTTTCGCTTTGATGACATGAGTGCAGTAGGTATTTGAGAGATCAAAGATTTTACCCGTGGCTAGTTCAGGGTTTGGAGAAATGGCATGGAGAATTTCATATTTGTTTTGTTTCACCTTACCGACAATGGCGAACTTTGTTTTGAATTTTTGATTACACATGTCCATCAGAGCATTAATTTTGTTGTCTAATGTGAGTTTGCTATTCGAGGTGATGAGATGGAAATTTTCTAAGGTGGCCTCGCTTTCTTCTAAAGCAATTGCCTCTTTGGTGATGAAAATCGGAGCTTCCGACTATATTCCTAAAGATCATCTAGATCCAAGGTCACTCAAGGTCA
>JAAKFL010000141.1 GCA_011065065.1 Chlamydiota bacterium
CTATACCTTCTGCATATTCAATAAGCGCCAATAGACACATCTATGTCCTTGGAAGCATGATGGCTTACCAGGGATACGATCGAAGGACTGAGGTTCCTCAGTATCTCTTTGTGGAAGAGATGTTGAAAAAGTATCAGAATCTGTCTGAGCAACTCCGTCTCCCGACCGAGTATCTGGCAAAGATGGCTGTTTCAATAGGGAGCCCATTTCTAAAAATTTCTAAACCGACTCCTTACCATAGGATGGTCCATGAAATAGGAAAAGGATCATTCAGCAAGTATGTGTCAAAACTAAATAAACAGGATATCGAACAACTTTATACCATCGCTAAAAAAATAAGAGATGAAATTTCTGAAAAATTTCAGGGAGAAGTGGGTCAGCTTGATAATTTAATAGTGGAAATTAATGATATCTTAACAATATCTTAATTAAATAATAATAATTATATATTAAAATATCATTTTAAATAAGGATAAAAATTATGACTTTAGAAACCAATAAATTTAATACATTTATTATCTCAACAGAAAACCGATATTATAGATGCATCCACAATCTTGCACATTCTAAAGACAAAGGTTTAAAGGGTTTTAACAAACGAGAAATTCTATCCCGAATAGCCGGTGTTGCTTATTCGATATTTTCTGCTGGCATATTTTTTCTCAAACTGGCCGCAGGACTTTATGATCTCGCGGAAGGGACATTTCATTTAATCAGAATGAACAAATCATACGGTAGAATTTTTTCAATAGAGCGTGCCATAACCTATTTCGAATCGCTCGGTAAAAGCACGCTTGGAATTCCATTTGGAAGTTTGATCCACGTTGTGAATCCACGTTGGGGGAATGCGTTGTTTAAACCGATAAAAATGGAACCGGTGACCGATGAGGTATTGCCACGAACAAGAGAGACAGTTGTCGACAAACTCTATGATTCTCTAGAAGTTCTGGATGATGTGCTGCGTAAGAAGAATATTAACTACATTTTGGATGGAGGTACAATGCTTGGAGCGGTCCGTCATAAAGGATTAATTCCTTGGGACGATGGTGCAAACATCGGGATCTTGGATGGAGACATTCAGAATCTGCTTGATGCATGTAAGGAGTTTGACAAGCGTGAATATTATCTAGCCAAATGGTGGGGTGGATATAGACTCTGCAAAAAAGATGGAAAACCTCAACAAGACGTCCAAAGATATGATCCAAAAACAAAACAATGGGTTAAAGATAAGAGCCGTTTCCCATTCGTTGACATCTTTGTCTTTGAAAAAGAGAATGATAAATACGTCCTGTCTTCGAAATTTTCTGATAGCAAAAAAATTTGGCCTAACGAATATTTTACCGATGAAGAATGGTTACATGTGACGGACGTACCTTTTGGTCATTTGAATCTAAAGGGATTGAAGCCGAAACATGCTCAAGAATACCTGAAACGTGATTATGGGGATGATTGGAATAAGGTAGCCTATAAAAACTGGGACCATGAGCGTGATGGAACTTATAAGCAAGTTAAAGTAGCCATTCTAGATCGCTCGCATCCCGTCCATAGTGTTGAAGTCGAAGGGACGAAAATCGATCACCAAACACTCGCGACAAACTTTTTGAATGAGATGGAGGTTGACAAGCTCGACAACAATTGGAATCTAGATAAGTTATTTGGATCAATTCGGGTCATCAACATGAATAAATCACCAAAACGCCTGAAAAATGTCAAAAAATATCTGAAACAAGTAGGTCTTTCTGAAAATCAATATAAACGTTTTGTTGGGATAGATGGCAGTCAGCTTGATAAAAATGACTGGAGCAGAATGACGAGCAATTACAAACATATCTCGACAATAACAGCAAAAGGCAGAGAAAAACTCGATTGCCAACACCGGAATCAAACAGGATGCTATATGAGCCATTACAGACTTATCAAGAAGATTGCGGAGAAATATGATGAAGCGCGCGAAAATCTGCTCAAATTGCAAAAAGGTCAACTTCCTCATACACAACTTGAAAAAGCCACACAGAAAGTAAAGAAATACAGCAACGTTCTCATTCTAGAAGATGACAATGCTTTTGGGATGATCAAACCGGAAGACGTCACCAAAAAGGGGTGGCGTAGGCAGGTGTTCTCCGAAAAAATGACAACAATGGAGATAGGAAAGATTTTTTACAACGCCATGAAGGACCTTCCCAATGATTGGGATATGCTTTACTTCATGGCAATGTGGTACGAAAAACCAAAAAAGACGCATTCCTCTTATTTGAAAAAATTGGGATCTGCAAGTTGTCTCAACGCCTATGCAGTTAACGCTAAAATGTATCCGGTCATTCTAAATAAACTCAGGAAGATAGAACATTCTAACAAAAAATTGAGAGCAGTCGATGAAGAAATCGCAGAACTTCTCAAAAAGAGAAACTGTTACGTGATCGCTCCGGCAATAGCCTTACAGGCTGAAGGGGACAGCACCATCGTTAAGAGAAATGAGCAGTGTGAAGGACAGGAGCTTTTTCAATGTTTAACATGAATAAAACGAAATAGAGGTAATAAAATGAGTAGTATAACAAATTTAAATAACGCAATAAATAATTGGATAATCAAAGGCGGAAGCGTTAAAAAGTTTAAGCTAGCTTCGGGAAATCCTTTTTCCAGATGGAATAAAATCTATCTCTCATACAACAAAAAGAGTGGATGGAAAATTGTTGAGCTTAATATCTTTCAGCGATTTGTTCGTAAGGTATTCGGTGCTTACAAGAACACACGACTGGCAAATGTCAAAGCCTATTCACCTGAAAAGTTTGAGAATGTAGAAGAAAATATTCAAACTGTTTTCAATAAAATCGTTTGTAAGTTAGCTCTAAATATCAGTGATAATGGGGAATGTTTAGCTCATAACCTTGCACCAGATTACCGCGGTTATGACATCAAAAAAACAGACGCTGTATTAAAACGTACTTCACAAGGTGCTGTAAACAAGATTTACGACACATTGGAGATACTAGATGATATTCTTCGGGATGTGGGGATCGAATACTGCATGTGCTGTGGAATACAATTAGGAGCTATTCGACAAACGGGTATTGATGGAAAAGGTCCTGGCGGTATTATCCCTTGGGATGATGATGGAGATATCGCTATCTTAAAAAAGGACTTTGAACAGTTCAAACAACTAAAAGAGAAATTTGCAGAAAAGGAATATGAGCTCATCGAGACTAAGTATTGTTGGAAGTTACAACATAAAGATGGGAAACCCTATACACCCGATAAAGAACCCCCTGGATTAAGTGGCGAATCTGTCAAGTTTCCATTTGTCGACATTTTTATCATAGGAAAATCTGAAGGAAAAGATCAAGATAAATACTATTATGTGAATAAAGAAGCACAGGATTTGTGGGACTATGAATATTACACAGAAGAAGAATGGAATAACATCACAGATGTCAGACTTGGCCATTTGAAGCTATGTGGTTTGAAAGGTGAACATGCAAAAAATTACCTAAATCGCGTATATCAAGACAAAAAGGCACGCCAACCAACGTGGGAAAATAAAGTAGCACGTACGTGGGATCATGAAGATGCTGCATGGCTAGGGAATCGAATCGTAGATTTGGTCGATAGAACTCACCCCGTTAAATTGCATATTGTAGATAATCTAGAAAATTTCCAAAAAGGATTGTTGTTGAGACAAAGTATAGAAGAAGCGAGAACAAAACATGAAAAATACTATCGAATTCTGGGAGACATCGAAGAAGTAAGATATAAACTAAAATACGAAAACAATCCTACAAACTCGAAAGAAAACAAAAAAAAGCTTTCAAAATTTGAATCTGAATTATTCAATCTCGTTAATCGTAATTAAATTAAATTTGAATAAATAATAAGAGGGTTATAAAATGAATAAAGTTAAAAGTTCCAGTTATACTCCAATCACATGGAGAGTTGGGGACGTCATTGCAAAAAAACGCTTTAAATGTCTTTTCACATCAAAGTGGGGAGGGAAAGGAGGGGGTGTTGTTAAGCAGAAACTCGTCATGGCGAAAACCGCATTAGAGACGCGGGTTTTGGTGATCGCTTCTGTAGTAACAATGCCACTCGATGCTATAGCGAATATATTCCTTGGCTTAGGAAAGCTAGCGTTATATCCTTTTCGTAAATGCCATGTGAGGCTTTTTCAGTCTGAGAAATATTCTGGGAAGGTGATTGGTCAACATTTTTTGAATTCCTTGATTGCGGTTGTTGGAACTGTTGCTCTGCCGATTCTTGGCCTGATCGATCCTTCATTGGTGCCAACCACTCCGGAGATGAAAACGAAAGAAGAGCCAGTCTATGAGCCTATAAATGGGCATAGTTTTAACAAACATTTTGGTGGCATCTTGTGCATTAATCTTCCAAAGAGTTTAAAGCGTCGGTACGACTTTGTGAAAACTATGAAAGATTTTGGGTCACCACAATTTGAGTGGCTTCCAGCTACTTGGGGGGCTGATTGTGATCCTAATATAGTGAAAAAGATGAGAGGCAAAAATGGCTGGAATGGTTCAGATAAATTAAAAGTGAAGCAGGCCCGAACCGGTTGTTGGTATAGCCATCGTCGTGCCATTCAGCTTGCTAAAGAGCGTGGTTGGAAGAATACCTTGATTCTTGAGGATGACATGATCCCTGCCGGCAATGTTGATGAGTTAAAGAAGTTTGTTGATGATACGATGAAAAAACTTCCCGAAGATTGGGATATTTTATATCTCACGACCAATGTTAAAGAGTGCGATTATACAGATATTGAAGCTGGAGATCCTCATTGGGTTGCCTTGAATGATTGGTTGACAGCAAAGGGTCGTACTTACTTATATGCACACCCAAGCTATGTGATCAACGAAAAGGCTTATGACAAGATCTTGAGTATCCTTAATAAGATTGAAGATCCTAAAGTAGAGCAGGTCTGGCCTGTGGATGATCAAATTATAGAAGATATTCATCCGCAAGAAAAATGTTATGTGCTGAAGAAAAAGATCTTCTGTGAACCGCAAGAGAACCATGGAAGTACTATCACGGTTGATAAGGAACCCCTTAAGATTTTTCAGAACTTTTTTAAACATTTGAAATCGATATAATTTGATGTTTTGATTTAGTACAAAAGTGCTGAAAACAATTCCATATGTAAACATCGGTAGAAAATGGAAAAATGTTTGATAGAATCTAAACAAGTCTAATGTTTAACCTCGTCCTTCAGGGCGGGGTTTTTTATTTTGACGATCCCTAAGGCACATCAACAGCGCGTGGTCGTGAATGGCCTTCGTAATAGTAGGCGGAGAAAGCAATCGCGCGCGTTCCGATCATCTTTTCTATTCTTTCCACGTTAACGATTGCCCGATA
>JAAKFL010000142.1 GCA_011065065.1 Chlamydiota bacterium
TCTGTGCCTCTGTGGTTAAGATTAGCAGTCTTCTTCGCCCGAACTTCGTCCTTGTGACATATACAAATAGAACAAATAGAAAATAAACATCATAACACAGCAAACAAGTGTGAGTAGATAAATGTGTTTTCTCACGAAAAATATAATTTCGAGTTTATAGCAGTCCCATATTGTGTCCGCTATCACCTTCTTATAGGTTTTTAAATCTGGATGTTTCTTAAGCGTCTTCAATATATCCATTCGGTATTGAATGGCTAATCTATCGTATTCGTAACACATCAAGTCATAACTTTTATGAAGAGTGTTTTTCCGCTTTGACATAACTCGGAAAACAGCTCCGATAATATTCAAGCGCTCAATGATTTTGCTGCTGAGTCTTAGTGAGGATTCATTCGTTAGGCACCATATCCCCACGGCAAGTCGTTCAAGAATCTCAATATTGTGTTTACCTATCTTGTCTATTACTGGTTTAGTCTCATCATCGGCATTTCGACACTTATTAAACCAATCTGGTGGAACCACTGACCATTGAATGGCCTTTTTTACAACTTTTTTCGGCTTTATGTGACCGCTAATATCCAGGATATGATTTTTAATCAACTTATAGATATATTTGTGCACAGAGGGGGAGAATCTTACTTCATCTTCATTCATACATCTTTTGAGAAGCCTTTTCCACTTTCTTGAGTTAATACTTCCATATTCTAACTCTTCAATATTAATAGGATATAATACAAACTGTAAATCTTTTTGCTGTTCATCCTTTAAATGCTTCTTAAATGTCAGATCCCATGCTGTGGCTAAATCCCCTTTAGATAGCGCTACTTCACGCACATAATCCCAAAAAAAACCTCGCTTGAGGTGAGAATTAGAAAACAAGCCCCATATTTGATAAAAGAGATCCGTTGGTACGTTCTGATGTTCTTGGAAACTTTTAATAAGCCCGGTGAAGAATGTCTCTACATAGTCAGACAAATGTTCTTGCATCCATACCTGACTATCCAAAATTTGGAAGAATGCAACAATTTCATCGACTCGATTTTGTGTCTGGAGACTATTCAGCTTAAAGTTTAATAATTCTATCCATTGTGTAAAGTCTGATGGATCGACTCCGAGTTCACCCCAATACAAGAAAATCTCTCCAGCCAATTCAGATTGATCTTGGTTTAACAGACAAACTTCTATGATCTGCTTGAGGTATGCGATTTTCTCTTCGCGGCACTCACGCGAATCGAATTGACCAGTCACGGAACGGTATGCTGTCCAGGAAATAAGGGGATTATCGACATTCTGTTGTAATAATGACAGAACTAGAGGGAGATTTTGAAGTTGGATTTTCAGGCCTAAAAGGTGATACAGCAGTTTGAGACCCCGTTCGGCATCGATTGTATTGACCCTCTTAACCAAACGAGATAATAATCCCCCTTGATCTGATAGGGACGTATTCTCAGACACAGTGGGAAGATGTTCTATCAAGAGTGTATCATCCATTTGATCCTGGCAGAGAAGAAAAAGATCCGACATTAAGGAGAGATCGGTGTGGAGGTTTAACTGATTCAAAATGATTAGGGCTAACTGATAGGATCTGGCGCAAAAATCATCAGACGACATTTTAATCAGTGCTTGTGCCGCGTAAGTCCATTCATGGATTCTAAGGTAAGAACAAGTAATTTTAAACTTTTCTGTTTGGTCTGAATTTTTGACGAGTTTTTTAAATTGGTGATTGTGGAAATTGATTAATTCCTTAGATTTAGCTGTATAGTTGAATTGATTAAGAGCACATAAAATCGAGAGTTTTTGTAAAAAGTTTGCATAACGAAAAATATGATTGAGTGTTGTCTTGATTCGATTCGCCAATTTGGGGACAATGATTCCAGGTTGTGTCAGTAAGGATTTTAGCATTGCAAGAAGTTCTTCCGAAATTGCCGGCTTAGATCCAATCCTGTCACACAATTTGGAAAGAAAATCCCATTGCCTCTTGTGTTCATTTCTCAGAAGTTCTTTTTGAACAAATAAACGATAAGTTTGAACAGCCAGATCATGGTTATCACCTGAAATGAGGTGATTGATGATTTGATTGGCGCAATCGCTCATGGCTGATTTTTCATCTGAGTCAAGTGATTGAACGGGGATTTTCCGAAGAGCTTTTCTGGCTGATGCAAAATGTTTTTGGCGTGTTAGATAGATGACCAGTTTACAACATAATTGCAAGTTGATCTTACCTCGAATATGAGAGAGAGGAATCAAAGATTTTGGATGTTTTTTAACATCTGCATAAGAGCAATATCCAAAAGCAATTACAGCAAGCTCGTGTAGACCAAGTTTCTGGCACTGTTCTGCAAGCAGAAGGGGATTGATCAGTTGTTCTTTGAGTAATGAGTCCACTGTATAAGAGCAATATCCAAAAGCAATTACAGCAAGCTCGTGTAGACCAAGTTTCTGGCACTGTTCTGCAAGCAGAAGGGGATTGATCAGCTGTTCTTTGAGTAATGAGTCCACTCTTTTGTTGAAAAGACTTTTTCTCTTTTGATAAGTGAGCGAAAACAGTTTGAGAAGCCCTGCGCATTTTTCTTTTTCAGAATATTTCTCATGTTTGATCGCTTCGCGCCACAGTTGGTACCCCGCTTCGCACGTGGAAACTTCTTCTTGTCCCATTACGCCGAAAATAACTGAAAGAATTTCATCTAAATTGAGATGGGATCTTTCTTTGAGTCCTTGCAAGATTTTAAGCACTAATGGAGAAGAAATGGAAGATCTCATGAATTCAATCAAATGATCCTGAGTCTCCTTTTCGCCGAATAGATTCAGGCCGGGCGCTAAAGAGGTGATAATATCGATTTCGTTCGTACAGTAATCAAGGTGGCAGGCATGATGGATAGATTTCCAAATCAGGTTAAGGGCATGGATGACAGCTTCATCCGTAACTTTGAAGCCGCTGAGCGCATTTTGAATTTTCGTTGGATCAATATCAAGGAAGGCAAAATCGCGAACACCGTTTTCTTTGTTAGGTTCTAATTTAACAATCAACTGTTTTTCGAGGAAATGAACAAAAATGTTCACCAGTTTGGATTTTTTTTCACTTGAAGCACTCGGAGTATTTGCCACAAAATCAAAATATGACAGAAGGTCAGAGATTGTTTTATCGGCATCAAGTTTTAAATGCACGGCTGTTTGCTGTGAGACTGGCATGGCCAGATAGGGCTCTCCGTTTTGTGTCCCTGGGTAGATCGGGTAAAGTGCATCTGATCCCGATGTCTCGTCAGTCATAATTTTGGTAGCATAAGTGATGAGGCTGCATGTTTTCAGAACTGTAATTAATTCACCACAACCTTCGTGATGTTCTTTGATATAACGATCAATATGCAAAGAGAGTCCTTTCTGGGGTGCTGTCAAGAGATTTGCACACTGTTCCCAATAGCTAACATTCAATCGAGTGGGATAGAACTCTTTAACGCAGCTGATCAGATTGAGGCAGTAAGCGAGTTCGGTTTTTGGATTGGAATCTAAATGGGCTTTTCTTTTTTGAAATACATTAAAGAACTGTTTTGTTCCCCCTTTGCAGCCGTTAAATACCTGCAATATGTCTCGTATAATTCCCCTTTGGGGAGTGATATAACCATAGGTAATCAACTGGATAAATCTTTTGAATGTCCCGGGATTGATTCTTGTTCGGTCGGGTATATAGAAAATTTTAGCAGCTTGATGAAGAAAATACTCTCCAACTTGTATCCCGCCTAAGAATTGAGGGTCCGTTTTGCCCGTTGCAAAATAGTCTTTAAACGACATGTATGCGGCTTCTTGAGTCGTCACAAAGGGAGGGATCTTATGAGAACACTGGACGAGATCGATGTCATACTGGTCCCCATCCCGCTTTTCAAAGGAAAAAGTTTTTGTCTTTTCGTCAGGTTCAAAAGCAGAGATTTCCCATCTAAAGAACTTATCATGAAATTTCAGGCAGCAGAGATTTTCCAGTGCTAGCCTGACGTAATCAGGATCTAGTGAATCAAGACTATCGTGATCGGCTATATCAATGGCTTCGATGAATCGAGAGTTGTGCCTCGGTTTTCTTGGTGGAACCATAAAGCGAATGTCAATATCGGTAAAATTCCCGACGATATAATCAAAGCTTTTGCTCAATGGGGCTTCAAGATCTTGGTCGAGGTTCGCATTTTTGAGGTAAAGAGTCGACCACTCCTTTCCCAAGGAAAGTGAACTGCCAATCCAATGAACATCGTGATTGGGGAAAAGTTTTAGATAATGACTAATAAGCTCTTTAAGAGTGATCTTGTGAGGTTCCTCCTTATAGATAATGGTAAAGGTGTTTTGGAGGATTTTTTCGACTAACTTGTCTGGGATGGAAACTTCGGCAAGACCTACAAAAAACTTCTTGGGATGAAAGCTCCCATCACATCGCAATTCGTTATTGAAAAGAAGAAAGCCGCGGACCCAATAAAACGGAAGAGAAAAAGATGAGATATAGGACCGATGAATGATGGAAAAACAGCTTTTAGTCTCCTCAGAATTGACCTTGCGATGAGTAATTTCAGCGCGGGGGAAATATCTGGAAGGCTTAAAAAAAGGAGTAACTGATTCCATATTATTTGAATAATAAGTTAATTAAAGTTACCCAATTATGAGAAAAAAAATGATTGAGAGCAAGCAAGAAAATATTTTAAATCTTGGATTATTATGAACAATTTAGAAGTTATTTCGCAGAAGAAGAGGTACTTGTATGTTAAATCAACATCCTAGTACCCTATCAACTTTATTTTGCCAAGTGGGACTGCGTCAAAGCCTCGGGATTGAACGATCGTAAGTGGGTCAATATTATTAATATTGACCCACTTACGATCGTTCAATCGCGGGAGCTTTCACGCGGCCCCACTTGGCAAAATAAAGTTGATAGGGTACTAGGCCTGACCCTGTTTTAAATATTTTTTACCACACTCGACAACGAGTGCACAGCCTAAAAAAACTGCAGCAAAACCTGGAAATCCAAAAAATGGGGTAAAGGCATATTGGTAAACAGGTGTGCAGTCTTTATCTGTAAAACAAGTATTAGAAAATACCAATTCCGATAATGCTACGCCTGATGCTAAGCTAATAAGATAAGCGATTCCTATAAAAAAAGGCAGTGCTCCGGATCCTATAAGGCAGATACCAGTAACATCTGTCACTGTCCAATTTCGACCCCAACAATCTGACGATCTATTCTGACCTGGATAGATTGGAAGGCCCACTTCTTCATCAATTTCTTCAATTTCATCAATTTCATCAATTAAATGTTGTAATTCAGTATTCATCTCAATCCTGCCCATGTTTTGATATTGTAG
>JAAKFL010000143.1 GCA_011065065.1 Chlamydiota bacterium
TTAAATATCCAAAGCACAGCCAGTAAGATGATAAGACTGAAAAAAAGAGCTAGAAGAAACTTTTGCATGATTGATCCACCAAAAAAAACCTGTCACCACAAATGCGGCAACAGGTACAGCAAATAGCAAATTATCGATTAATAGTCCATAGCTGGAACTGCTGGTTCCTTTTTCTCTTCTGGAGCTTCCGTGATCAACGCTTCGGTTGTCAGCAGCAATCCAGAAATTGAAACCGCATTTTCCAAGGCTGAGCGAACAACCTTTGTCGGATCCACAATTCCTGCCTTGAACATATCGACAAATTCGTTTTTTAAGGCATCGTAACCTTCGTTGGTTGACATAGACATGACCTTCTGAAGAATCAATGAGTCTTCTTGTCCTGCGTTCTTCGCAATTTGACGCAAAGGAGCGGTCAAAGAGCGGATCACAATTTGAACCCCTGTTCTTAGGTCTCCCTCAAGAGTTTTTGCTAATGCATTCAATGATTCGATACAGCGGACCAGTCCAACGCCACCACCAGGCAGAATTCCTTCTGCAACGGCAGCTTGCGTGGCATGCTGAGCATCTTCCACACGGTCTTTACGCTCTTTCATCTCCACTTCAGTGAATCCTCCGACACGGATGACTCCGACTCCGCCCACAAGCTTCGCAAGGCGTTCTTGCAGCTTTTCACGGTCGTAATCCGATGTGCTCTCTTCGATTTGACGCTTAATCAACTCAGATCGTTCTTGAATGCGTGTTTTATCTCCGTAACCCTCAACAAGTGTGGTGTCCTCTTTTGAGACAGAGATCTTCTTGGCTCGCCCAAGCATCTCAAGTGTCGTGGCTTCAAGTGTGAGTCCCACTTCTTCGCTGATCACTTGCCCACCGGTCAAGATCGCAAGATCTTCCAGCATCGCTTTGCGGCGATCGCCAAATCCTGGAGACTTCATAGCACATACTTTCAAGCCTGCTCGCAGTCTGTTGACAACGAGTGTCGCAAGAGCGTCACCATCGACATCTTCAGCGATGATCAACAACCCTTTTCCTGTTTCTGCAACAGCCTGAAGGATTGGAATCATGTCTTTGATTGCTGAAATTTTCTTGTCAAAGATTAAGATGTACGCATCTTCAAGAACACATTCCTGAGTCTCTGGATTGGTCATGAAATAGGCGGATAAATACCCACGATCAAAATTCATTCCTTTCACAACTTCAAGTGTGGTCTCAAAACCTTTGGCATCTTCTACAGTGATGGTGCCATCTTTGCCTACTTTCTCCATGGCTTCCGCAATCAATTTTCCAATCTCTTCGTCGTTATTCGAAGAAATGGTCGCGACTTGTGCGATCTCTTCTTGGCTTTCTACTTTTTTGGAAAGTTTATTCAGCTCTTTCACAGCTGTTGTCACGGCAATATCCATCCCGCGCTTTAAATCCATCGGGTTGGCTCCCGCCACCACATTGCGAAGACCTTCCTTATAAATCGCTTCTGCTAGGACTGTTGCTGTCGTGGTCCCGTCACCAGCTTTATCAGAAGTTTTGCTGGCCACCTCTTTTACCATCTGAGCGCCCATGTTCTCGGACTTGTCCTCTAGTTCGATCTCTTTTGCCACCGTGACACCATCTTTTGTGATGTGGGGTGGCCCAAATGACTTGTCAATGATGACATTGCGTCCTTTTGGTCCAAGAGTGACTTTAACAGCGTCGGTAAGGGCGATTACTCCCTTCAAAATCTTCTGCCGCGCTTTCTCTTCAAAATGAATTTGCTTCTTTGCCATAATAATAATCTCCTTATTCTACAATAGCGATGATGTCATCGGATCGGACGATAATATACTCTTCGTCTTCAATCGTTACTTCTGTCCCTGAATACTTGTCCATTAAGATAATGTCTCCAGCCTTGACAGGAACCGGCTCCAGATTTCCATCTTTGTCTTTCTTTCCATCACCGATGGCCAACACTTTCGCTTTCTCTTGCTTTTTCTTCGCTGAGTCTGGAAGAATGATTCCTCCCTTCAAAGCTTCTTCTGCTTCCAACCTTTTCACCAAGACCCGATTTCCTAATGGCTTGAGATTTGGTGTCTTTGTCTTTGTTTTCTCTTCTGTTGGCATAGTTAATCTCCTCGTTTAAAAGAGTTTGGGTTAAGTTTCACTAATATTTATACATAATGCCAATTTTTATTGCAATAAAAATTGGCACTCATAACATAAGTTTGCTAACTTTCAAAAATTTTATATAAGTTTTTCTAATTGATCGAGCAATTTGTCAAAAGTGTCGATGGCTGATGAGACTGGTTGCGACGATGTCATGTCGACACCGGCGATATTCAGCACGTCGATTGGGTAGGTGCAGCTTCCGCTTTTCAGGAAGTTCAGGTAGTCCTCACGTTTTTGTTCTCCTCCTTGCATGACACGGTTGCAAAGAGCCAGGGCTGCGCTGATTCCTGTGGCATATTGATAGACGTAGAAGTTGTAATAAAAGTGGGGGATACGGGCCCATTCAACCATTCCTGGTGGATCAATGACAACGTCTGGACCAAAATACTTTTCATTGAGTGCTTTGAATTCGTCTGTAAGGAGGTCAGGGGTGAGTGGGACATAATTTTCGGTGAGGCTATGGAGCTTCAGCTCATATTCGGCAAACATTGTTTGGCGGAACAGAGTTCCCCGGATATCTTCCAGTTTTTGGTGGATGAGGAAGATTTGCTCTTTTTTATCCGTTCGGGTCTTGAGCAGATGCTGCATGAGCAGTTCTTCGTTGAAAGTTGAGGCCACTTCTGCGACAAAGATGGAATAATCGCCGTAGTGGTACGGTTGGAACTGCTTGCTGTAGGTGCTGTGCATACTGTGTCCTGCTTCGTGGGCAAGAGTGAAGACATCTCTAAGGAGTCCTTTGTAGTTCATGAGGATGTAGGGCATGCTATCATAGCAGCCACTGGAATAGGCGCCTGATCGCTTATTTTCATTTTCATAGCGGTCCACCCACCGTTGTTCATTCAGACCTTTAGCCAAAGTCTCTTGATATTCGGAGCCAAGAACGGATGTGGAGTCGACGATATGTTGGACAGCTTCATCAAAGGACATGCGAATGTCGACGTCAGGAGTGATGGGAGCTGACAAGTCGTATAAATGGAGGCTGTCGAGTCCCAGAACCTTTTTTTTCAGTCCTAAATAGCGGTGTAAGCTGCTGAGGCGACCGTTAACGGTGTCGATCAAGGTTTGGTAGACAGAGGTGGGGATGTTATTCCGTTTTAAGGAAGCTTCCAAAGTAGAGGAATATTGACGGCAACGTGACTTAAATACATCGTTTTGGACTTGGCCCACCAAAACCTCTGCCAGTGTATTCTGGTACTCCTTAAACTTCGCATGATAGGTCTCAAAAGTATTTTGCCTTAACGTCCGATCTGTGTGTTTCAGATAGA
The DNA here is from genome assembly GCA_011065065.1 of Chlamydiota bacterium. Taxonomy (GTDB): domain Bacteria; phylum Chlamydiota; class Chlamydiia; order Chlamydiales; family SLFE01; genus JAAKFL01. The sequence continues at coordinate 3,402 of JAAKFL010000143.1, forward strand.
CCATGTATTGACCATGGGTCAGGGGATGAGACTGTCCGTGACTATCTTGAACATTTCCGAATTTGAAGTCAGTGTCATTGATTGCGCAAAATGTTTTGTAAGGGAGCATCAGTGATTGGTCGACTTGCGCAAGAATCGCCTCTTCTTTTTTCGAAAGAGTATGTGGTTTCAGCCTGATTATTGATTCCAGGTAGTGACGATATTCTTTTAGTTGAGGGGAGTTTAAGTACTGTTCAATTTTCTCATCTGGTAGAGCGAGAAGTTCAGGTTCAAACCAAGAAGTTTCTTGTTGGAATTGGTGAAGTGCTGTTGTGATACGAGCGAATGAAGCTTTGTGGTCATTGTGAGCTAAATCTTCATCGTGTCTTAAGTGAGCATATGTATAAAGGGCAGCCAATTTACGATGCACATTCATCATCTCTTCAAGAGCCGTTTTTAAAATGAGATCGCTTTCGACAAGCCTCCCAACCAACGCATGAATCGTAGGCCAATGCGGGGCTGTTTCACTTTCAAAAACGCTGACGAATTCACGATTCCAAGTTTGCAAATCTGAAAAAAGCGCCTCCACATTCCAGGCATTCTCTGAACCAATTTCTGAACGAGTTTTGATCATGTTTCCTCCTCTGGATGACATTCAATTTTACTGGAGTCAGGTTCAGAGATCAATAGGAAACTTAAGTCTCGGGTTATTAGGGAGATAGAAATTTCTTGAAATAAAAAACGAATTGTTTTTGGATGTGAAGTAGACATTAATAAGATCTCATTACCTGATCGTGCCACTCAGCACTGTTTCATTAACTGACGACTTTTCAACAATAATTGTGATTCGATTTTGTGCAGCTCTCTCCTTCTGAGTTGGATGAAATAGAATCACAATATTATAAGCCATTAAAGGAGAGTCAAATATGAAGTCTCTAGTTAAAAAAATTTGGGTTTTGCCACTTTTCGGTTTGATGTTCTTTTGGGGTATCAGCATGATGGCGATCCCTTCAAAGGCCAGTAGCCTATCTGGCAATAACTTGGTTGCTGCAACCAAGATTAGTCCGATCAAAAGCCTCTTAAATGTAAGAGATGAGGCGATTGTATCGATTCGAGGACGAGTTGTGAAGTTCAAAGAAGGTGAATCATTGGTGATTGACGATGGAACTGAGCAAATTGCCATTCAGTATCAAGATAAGTTTAAGCCACTTAAGTTACATGTTGGTGAAACAATAGCTATACGTGGTGAGTTAAATATCGACCGCAATGATTATCGAGAAATTCTGGCTCAGGAAATCTATAATCAAAATGGTCGTGTGTATCCTCAGAGAGAAATGACCACAAGGCTTCGTGAGAATCAGAATGCTCAGACTCGTTTTGATAACAATCAAAACCGCAATCAACCTAGAACTCAAACTCAAAGTCAGTATCGTTACAACAATCAAAACACAGGAACGATTTCTATTTCAGAAATTTTACGAAAAACTCCAACAGGCAATACAGTGATTGTCGAAGGTGTGATTGTAAGCTTACCTGAACAAGATCTGTTGGTACTACGTGATTCTTCTGGTGAAATCATTATCGATGTTGACGATGCTCCTCAATCTCTTAATTTGAGAAAGGGTGACACCATCAACGTTGAAGCGATTGTGACTGGTGGAAAGAATGGTAAAAAAGAGTTAGAAGCTTTGAAAATCAGAAAAACTAAGTAATTATTCGTTCTTCATTCGTTTCCTTGCGCAGAGAGGCTAGTCCTCTCTGCGTTTTTTTTTGCCAGTGACTTTGGAAATTTAACCGCGAAGCGAGCCAGTCCTCATGGACCCCTATCGGGAAATAACCACATCCTGTCCATCCTTACAATCCTTTTATCCTGTTTTTTTTAGCACGGGATAACAGGATAAAAAGGATTGTAAGGATGGACA
>JAAKFL010000144.1 GCA_011065065.1 Chlamydiota bacterium
TCGCTATCAGTCTTTAGATGAACGGTATTCGTCGGGAAGGCAATCTCTGCCCCATGATTCGTTATAATGTCAGCGATTTTGAGCAAGACGTCTTGCTGTTCACTACGCCATTGTTGCCAATTGGTCGTCTTTGTAAAACAATAAACAGAAATGACGACAGAGTAAGCTTCAAAATTAATCAAATCTACCATCAAGGTCTGATTGAGGTCGATGGCTGGATGCTCTGAAAGCATCTTTTTCACATCTTCAATGATGGTCTTTACAACCTCCATGTCATCGTAACGAACCCTGATTTCCTTTTTGATACGACGGTTATACATACGTCCAGGATTCTCAATGATCGCATCGGTGATGACAGCGTTGGGGATAAACAGTGGGCGACGCTCAAATGTTCTGATTCGAGTCATGTACCAACCAATGCTCTCGACAACCCCTTCAAAATTTTTATTGGGTGACATAATCCAATCTCCCACTACAAAGTGACGGTGGGTGTAAATCATCAACCCCCCAAAGAAGTTGCTGATCATATCCTTTGCAGCCAAAGAAATTGCTAAACCACCGACAGCTCCTGAAGCGACAAAAGCAGCTAAAGGGACTTTGAAAATATCTAAGATGACAAAAACCCCAACAAGCACAATAAAGATTGTGGCTAAACGATTTAAGGCTTGGATTAACGCTTTGTCATCACGTACGGTATCTCTTCTTTCAGCACGTCTCAAAAAATGTTCGGTAATCCTGTCTTTCCAAATCAGGATTAGCCAGAAAAAACCAATGGCAAAATAGAGTTGGCGGATTTTCCATAGATCAAATTTTCCCTGGAGTTGGCTAAAATGACCAATGAAAAGCTGTAAAATAAAAATTACAGAAAGACCCCAGATGAACCATTGGCACGGCCTTAAAAGAGAGTCACCCAAAGTTCTAAGTAAATAATGAACTTTTTTTGATGACCCTAAAGACTTAAAAAATCGGTGGAACCCATAACTGATCAGACCTGTCACCAAAATGACAATGACGATCTCCACAAAAAAACTTAATTGAATTTGACAACTTGTGAGAAATTCTTCGAACATGATCCGATTATCTAACTTTTATTGTTTATTATCAAGGATTTAATTTTTTCTTTGATAATATAAATTTTTCATGCTTAGTTATATATGAATGGAACAGGTACTTCAAGTTAAAAATCTGACGACGTGCTTAAGACTCGGCAAAAATGACTTTCCAGTCGTGAATGGGATTTCTTTCAATTTGCATCAAGGACGGACATTGGCTCTCGTAGGAGAGTCAGGTTGCGGAAAATCAATGACCGCTTTGTCCATTATGCGCATTCTTCCAAGTCCTCCTGCCCTCCCTTCTACGGGTGAAGTCATTTATTGTGATAAAAATCTTTTGAAAATTTCAGAAGGTGAGATGCGAGATATCCGTGGGAATAACATCGGGATGATTTTTCAGGATCCGATGAGTTCTTTGAATCCGGTTTATTCGATTGGAGATCAGCTGTTGGAGGTGGCAGAGGCTCATTTGGGTTTATATGGAGATGAGGCGGAGCAAAAGGTGATGGATGCTCTGGAGGATGTGAGGATCCCCGATCCCAAAGTGCGATTTCACGATTATCCTCATCAGCTGTCTGGAGGAATGAAGCAACGGGTGATGATTGCGATGTCTCTGATGTGCGAGCCTGATGTTTTGATTGCAGACGAGCCCACAACCGCTTTGGATGTGACCATTCAGGCTCAAGTTTTGAATTTGATGAAGGACTTGCAGCAGAAAAAGGGGATGGCGATTCTTCTGATCACTCATGATATGGGAGTCGTTGCTGACATGGCCGATGATGTAGTGGTGATGTATGCGACGAAAGAGATTGAAAAAGGGAGCAAAAGGCAAATTTTTCAACATAAGGCTCATCCTTATACTGAAGGGTTATTCAATTCGCTCCCTCAGGTGCATCAGCCGAAAGAGAAGCTGAATGTCATTTCCGGATCGGTGCCATCGATAAAAAAGCTTCCCACAGGATGTCACTTTCATCCGAGATGTCCCTATGTGATGGAAGTATGTCGTCAAGGTGAAGTGCCCGATTTTCCCATTGGGGAGGAATATTCGACGAAGTGTTGGTTGTATAAGGAGAAAACTTGTGAATAAGCCAGAACTATTTAAAGTCGAGGGCTTGAAAGTTTATTTTCCTATTTTGGCTGGGTTATTTCGTTCACAGGTGGGAGAAATCAAGGCAGTGGACGGAATCGACTTCACTCTTTTTGAAGGGGATCTTTTGGGGTTAGTCGGAGAATCCGGTTCTGGCAAAAGTACCACGGCAAGAGCTTCGATTCGGTTGATCGAACCCACGGCAGGGAAGATTCATTTTAACAATCAAGATGTGCGAAGCTTTAACAAGAAAAGGCTGAAAGAATTTCGGCGTGAAATTCAAATCATCTTTCAGGATCCTTACTCATCGCTCAATCCACGAAAATCGGTTCGAGAAAGTATTGGAGAAGGAGTTCGTTTTTACAAAATTGTGGATGAGTCGGAACTTACGGATTACGTCGCAGAAAACCTCACTAAAGTGGGTCTTACTCCGGATTTAATGCATCGGTATCCTCATGAAATTTCGGGTGGGCAGCAACAGCGCATTTGTATTGGTCGTGCATTAGCACTTAAGCCGAAGATGATCATTTGTGACGAAGCGGTTTCGGCGTTGGATGTGTCAGTGCAGGCCCAGATATTGAATCTCTTGATGGAATTGAAAGAGACATATGGGCTCACCTATCTGTTTATTTCACACGATCTTTCGGTAGTTCGGTATTTATGTGACCGTGTGGTGGTGATGAATCGTGGGAAGATTGTGGAGCGGGGTGAAACTGAGGAAATTTTCAAGAATCCTCAGGATTCATATACTCAGGAGCTAATTGCGGCGATTCCGCAATTGTGAGTTTATGGACCTCACGTGAATATTCGTAGACATGTGTCGCTTTACCGTTGCACAAAAGTTCCTTAATAAAGTGATATGGCTTTGTTGTGCTCGTTTGATTTGCATTGAGTATCAATAATCCCTCAGTAGGGATTCCTCTTACATTCCCGTATAAGCCCCAACTAGGGAATTTCAGTATTTTATCACAGAGGTATATACGAGAAAGGCCGTCAATTGAGCTGTTAAATTGAATGACGATAAAATTTCTTTTTTCGGAATCTATACCTTTCACTAATGAGTGCCCTTGAAAATCTTTTTCTGTAAAGCTTTCGGGCGTATTTTTATTTTTGATCACTAAAGCCCGATCATACCTTTTTTTTCCACACATATGACGTATGATTGTGAGCATTCCATCCTCAGTGTTAAAAGGGGATTCTAATTTCACTTTCTCATTTGCCATCATCTCTTTGATCTTTTTATTGATAGTGAACCAGTCTTTGCAGACTGCTTTATGATCTGGAAGAAGTGTGTATTCAACCTCGTCTTCAGGAAGAGTATTGACCAACTGTTTCCAGCAGAATTGATCTACGAGGCATAGCCAGAGTTTACAAACGCGAGCGGCATTGGCAATATCTTCTGGGTTTATTAAAAAAGAATGAACTGTTGCAATCAGTTCTGTGGGAAGAGTATAGATTGTTATCATAATAAGCCTTAATGTTTTGTAAATAAGAAACTATGAAAAAGCAATTATGGCAAGTTTTTTGATTATAAAAAAATGTTTTGCAGGTCCGAAACCGATTTTTGCGTAGCAATTTGGAGTAAATCGAAGGATCGATTTACTCCAAATTTCACCGCGAATATCAGTATAGTTGGAGTTCTGCGATCGCTTCTCCAATCTTTAGTAAAAATTTTACTGTTATTACGCCCTTCTTACCAGATAAACATACAAATGTTACAATAACACTATGTTTCCATCCTATGCAGCTAATCAAGAAGGAAGTGAGGCTCGTTCGGCCTATCTTTGGACTATGATTCTGAACACTCCTTTTTGGGCAATTTACAACATGCTCCCCTTTATCCTTTACAGGGATCTTGGGGCGACAGCTTGGCAGATCACTTTGATGATCACGCTTAAGCCAGTGGTTTCAATTTTTTCGGTGTATTGGAGCGATTACGTCAACAAACGTCGAGATCGACTCATTTCCAATGTTGCGCTCGGCTGTATCTTAGGACATCTTCCCTTTTTCTTTTTTCCTTGGTTTGAGAACGTTTGGTGGTTTATCGGCTCATTTGCCATTTATATGCTCCTTTACCGAGGGGTGATTCCTGCTTGGATGGAAATTCTTAAACTCAATACCACTGGGAACTTGCGACAAAAGATCGTAGCTTACGCAATCACCTCTTCGTATGTTGGAAGCGCTATATTTCCTGTGTTTTTTGGTTGGATGATGGATGACCATTATCAGTCGTGGCGATGGATATTTTTTATCACATCAGCAATTTCTCTTATGGCCGTTCTTTTACAACTAAAAATCCCGATTAAAATCGATCCGATACAAGAGGCCTCCAAGCCCTCCACCCCTCTTTTACGGCCATGGAAAAATGTTTGGGATCTTATGAAATTGCGCCCTGATTACCGCATTTTTCAATTAGGGTTTATGTTGGGTGGTTTTGGCATTATGATCCTTCAGCCTGCGCTTCCTCACTTTTTCATGGATGTTCTTAATCTGAATTACAAAGAGCTTGGAATGGCCATGACCATGTGTAAGGGAATTGGATTTGCTTTAACCTCTGGTCTTTGGGCAAATTGGATGAGCCGGGTGAACATTTACAAGTTTTCCGCTCTTGTTGTGTTATTATTTTCTTTATTTCCTCTTGGACTTTTGTCCGCTCAATATTCTATCTTTTTTCTTTATTTTACCTATCTTGGATATGGGGTGATGCAGGCCGGAAGTCAGCTGGCGTGGAAGTTGTCGGGGCCTATTTTTGCTGAGCAAGAAGATAGTTCTCTCTACAGTAGCGTCAATGTCATGACTGTGGGGATGCGTGGGTGTGTTGCGAATCCTCTAGGTGGACTCATCTGTGCCTTAGGAGGTCCCATCCCTGTTTTGATCATTGGATTTGGATTATGTCTCTCGGCCTATTCCTACTTCAGTTTTTCAAACCGAAAAATCGCAGCGAAAGAGGCGATATCTCAATTCACAGTGTCTTAATTTTTTTAACGCATAGCTAACCAGTCTTCTTAGGAACCCTATCGGAAAATAACCACATCCTGTCCATCCTAACTATCCTTTTTATCCTGTTATCCTGTTATCCTGTTATCCTGTTATCCTGTTATCCTGTTATCCTGTTATCCTGTTATCCTGTTCTAGGTAACCAGCT